>CACZRJ010000218.1 GCA_902783535.1 uncultured Ruminococcus sp.
CATTCAGGAGATTCGCGAGAACGGCTTCGGCCGCGAGAACATCCCGGCCATGATGGCGGCGGTCGTCGCCATCTCCGTCCCGCTCATCGTCCTGTTCCTGGTGTTCCGGAACAAGATCATGGCCGGCGTTTCGAGAGGAGGGCTGAAAGCATGAGAAAAACCCTCCGCGTTTCCGCGATGCTCCTGACCCTGGTCCTGCTCTCGCTTTCCCTTCTGACCTTCCTTTCCTCCTGCCACGGCGCGCAGAGCCTGCCGGCCTTCGAGATCCCGGCGTCGTTCGACGCGAGCCGGACGTACGAGATCTCCTTCTGGGCGAAAAACGACACGAACAAGACGCAGACGGACATTTACCGGAAGGCCATCGACGACTTCATGGCGCTCTATCCGAACATCCGCGTCAATCTGCGGCTGTACACGGACTACGGCAAGATCTACAACGACGTCATCACCAACATCCCGACCAAAACGACGCCGAACGTCTGCATCACCTATCCCGACCACATCGCGACATACATGACCGGAAACAACGTCATGGTGCCGCTGAACGGGCTGATGGAAAACGGATCGTTCGGGCTGCACGGCGGGGACCTCAGATTCGACGGTCCGTCGAAAGAGGAGATCTTCCCGCAGTTCCTGCAGGAATGCCTCTTCCCGGACGGGAATTATTACGCCCTGCCCTTCATGCGTTCCACGGAAGCCTGCTACATCAACAAGACGTTCGTCGAGAAAATGGGCTTCGAAGTCCCGGACGTTCTGACCTGGGACTTCATCTGGGAAGTTTCCGAGGCGGCCATGAAGAAGAACGAGGACGGAAAGTACGCCGTCAGCGGAACGACCGCGATGATCCCGTTCATCTACAAGTCCACGGACAACATGATGATCCAGATGCTGAAGCAGCTGGACGCGCCTTTCTCGACGTCTGCGGGAGACGTCCTCATTTTCAACGATCAGACGCGCGAAGTGCTCCGGACGATCTCGGAACACGCGCGGTCCGGCGCCTTCTCGACCTTCAAGATCTCCAGCTATCCCGCCAATTCCATGAACCGCGGCGAATGCATCCTTGCAGTCGACTCGACCGCCGGCGCGACGTGGATGGGCGCGGACGCGCCGCTGACGCACATCCCGGACGAGGAAAAGGTGGAGTTCGAGACCGTGCTCCGTCCGGTCCCCTGCTTCTCGGAGGACCGGCTGAAAATGATCTCTCAGGGACCGTCCGTCTGCCTGCTGAACAAGGAGGACCCGCAGGAGGTCGTCGCCTCCTGGCTGTTCATGCAGTACCTGCTCAGTAACGACGTCCAGGTCGCCTATTCCCAGACGGAAGGATACGTCCCGGTCACGTCCAAGGCCCAGTACTCGGACGAATACCAGGACTACCTCTCGAGAGAGGGCGAAGACCTCGACAAGCACTACTATCTGAAGATCCAGGCCTCGAAGCTTTTGCTCGCACATCTGGACGACACCTTCATCACGCCGGTCTTCAACGGTTCCGCGTCTCTGCGGAACGCGGCGGGCGACCTGATCGAGAACGTCGTCGCCTCCGAACAGCGCGGGCATCCCGTCGAAGACAAGGACATCGAGACCATCTTCGTGAATATGCGGAAGCTCCATCATCTCGACCAGATGCAGGTCACCGGACTGCAGAAGCAGGATTTCGGAGCCCTTCCCCCGGCGGCCGTCGTGCTTTTCGCCGGGCTCGGCGTCGCGTGGGCCGGCATCGCGGTCTACTATTTCGTCCGGAAAAAGAAAGAAAAAGACGCTAAAAAATGACAATCGCGTCTCTTTCGCTTGACTTCCTGACGTTTTCGGCTATAATCGGTGTTAAAGAAAGAAAAAACATAGGCCAAACGAATTGAACACTTGGAAAAGGAGAGAAAACCAATGAAAAAAATCGTTTGCTTCGCGCTCGCGCTGGTATTCGTTCTTGCGCTCGGATCCTGTGCGGCTGACATTCACAAGAAGTCCGAAGGCGTTCTGACGCACGCGCAGTACCTCGGAACGGAAGACAGCAAAGAAGTCGTCGTCGAGACGTTCGTTCAGGACAAGCAGTCCTGGTGGGACAACAAGGCGACCGTTTACACCCAGGACAAGGACGGAGCCTACTTCCTCTACAACATGTCCATCTCCGAGGATGACTACAAGAAACTCGTCCCCGGCCAGAAGATCCGCGTCAAGGGAACCAAATCCACATGGTCCGGCGAAGTCGAGATCGTCGACGCGACCTGTGAGATCCTCACCGGCAACTACATCGCTCCCGCGTTCGACGCGACCGCCCTGCTCGGAAAGAACGACGAGCTCGCGAAACACATGAACGAATTCGTGACTTTCAAGGGCGTCAAGATCGAGGCGAAAGGCGAAGAGGGACTTCCCTTCTTCTACGGATGGGACAACTCCGGCAAAGACCAGCAGGACGCTGACCTGTACTTCGACATCAGCTACAACGGAAACAAGTACACCTTCCTGGTCGAGTACTACCTCCGCAATGCCGATACCGACACCTACAAGGCAGTCAAGGACCTGAAAGTCGGCGACACCGTCGATCTCGAAGGCTTCATGTACTGGTACGAAGGCCCGCAGGCCCACATCACCGGCGTCAAGAAAGTCGGCTGATTTCTGATCCGCACGCGCAGCGGCAGTCTCCTGTCGGAGGCTGCCGCTTCTTTGCGTCTGTTTTGCTGTTGAAAATCCGGGAATGATGACGAAAAAAAGGTTGCAAAAGCGCCGACGCTCGTGTAGAATGGAAACGAAAGGAAAAGAAGGACTTTTGCAGGAGGTTTGCATATGGAACTGAATGAACAGGATCTGCGCGAGGGACTGGAGTATATCGTCGGCACCTGGGAGCCGGACTATCTGGTCAGCTTCTTCTCGAACAATCTGGAGCACATCCCCGCTTCCGAATTCAAAAGCGACGACGGCCGCGACTTCACCGCGCTGAAATTCCGCTTTTTCGAAGACCACACCATGACGCTTTCCGAAGGAAGCCAGGAGTTCAAGGGCACCTGGGAACAGACCGCCTTGTACGACTATCACTACCATCTGGAAGCCTACGACCAGATCCCGGACGGCCCGTTCAAGGACAGTGCCGAGAACCTTTCCGTCTCCGACTGCAGACTCGTTTTCTCCATCGGATTCCTGGCGATCGCTCTGCAGAAAACGGAAGAGGGATTCGTCACGAAAGAGCCGGACATCGGAGATCTGGAACAGACCGATGAAGACAGATCGCACAAGGAGATCGTCGGACGCTACGCCGTCGCGAAAACGATCGCCTCCGTCGGGGACAATTTCGGACTGTTCTCCCTGGAGGAAGTGACGGCGGATCTGGACCGCAGGCGCGCTGCCGGCGAGATCGACCAGAGCGAATATGACGAGTCTCTGGAAATGTTCGGTTTCGTTGTCGAATTTACCGACGACGGCCAGGTCATCGAGTGGTCGCCCCTTCCGAAGAGCGTCAGCCAGAAAGAGATCGACGAAGCGCTGGCCGCAGGCGAGATCAAATGCGTCCGCGACGGGTTCTTCTCCACGAACAGCCGCCCGTGGAAATACGTCAAGGGCGCCTTCTATTACGACACGCAGGAGACCCGCGAACTGTTCGACAAGCCCGTGTCCCCCTGGGACGAGCTGAAAATCGACGAAGACGGATATCTTGTTTACGGCAGCGGCATGATGCTGCTCAAAAGGATCTAAAACCATCCAGGCCACCGGAAAAGCGCCGTCCCTCGCGGGGCGGCGCTCCTTTTTTTGTCTTCCTGGATGATTCAGTTCAGAACGAACGTCATATATACCGGATTGTGGTCCGAATACGCGAAGCCGGTATCGATCACGTCCGACTTTTTCACCTCAACGTTTTCACTGACGAGGAAGCCGTCGATGGTCAGCACGAGCTGACCTTCGTGATACGCCGAATCCGCGTTCCGGCAGCTCGGCACCGGTTTGCTTTCGTCCAGCGGCGCGACGAGTCTGACGGACCGGCCTTCCATGACCTCCTTCGGGATCGGCTGCGCCCATGTGTACTCCTTGTCCGCCTTGCCGAAATACACGGAGGAGTCGCCGAGAAGATCCTTGTTGAAGTCGCCGCCGGCGATGCAGTAGTTTCCTTCGCCGGCCTCCTTCTCCATGTCGTCCAGGACCAGCTTCAGCTGTTCGTTGGCGATGGTTCCGTCGGATGTGTACGCGGAGAAGTGAAAGTTGTAGAGGACAAGCGTCTTTCCGCCTTCGACCGCCACTTTCTGCTTCATATAGCAGCGATCCAGATCGAGCACTTTCGTAATGCCGGTCTCGATCGGCAGCTCGTATCTGTTCGCGTCGGACGTTCTGAATGAAGAGAACGTCATGATCCCGGAACGGGATTTTCCGTGCGGCTGCGTGATCGGGTAGAACAGGAACGGCGAATCGTAGTTCTGCGCAAAGACGCTGGAGTAGCCTTTCAGCGCATCGGTCAGGACCGGGCGTTCGTCCCTGTGATAGCTCCTGGTGGAGCCGATGTCGACTTCCTGTATGAGATACAGATCGGCGGCTTTTTCCTTCAGGAAGGAGGCGATCTTCGAGAGGTTTTCATCCAGCCGTTCCTTCGACCATGCCCATGCCCGGTCTCCGCCGTCCATAAAGAAGCCGAAATCCGACTCGTACGCGCCGAAGCCGATGTTGTAGGACAGGATCGTGTACTCCCTGCCGGTTTCCATCTCTTTTTCCGCGGCGGCCGCCACTTCCAGCGGCTTGTCCCCGATCCTGTAGAAAGAGATGAAGACATATGCGAAATAACCGCCGACGATCAGCAGGACAGCAGCCAGTACGATGCAGAGAATCTTGAGAAATTTTTTCATTTCTTTTTTTTCGCTTTCGGCAGGTATGCGAAAAGACCCCTCCGTTTTTGAAGATTTGCTTAGTGCAAAAGCAATCCACCCCGTCACTCATCCGGAGTGGATTGCAAATGGTGGGGACTACAGGGCTCGAACCTGTGACCTCCTGCTTGTAAGGCAGATGCTCTCCCAGCTGAGCTAAACCCCC
>CACZRJ010000219.1 GCA_902783535.1 uncultured Ruminococcus sp.
CATCGTGATGTATTCCTTGCGGGACTTGCAGCCGCTGTCCGCGATCTCCTTATCGGTCACGGTCGAGCTTGCCGCGTACACCTGGATTGTGACGACGGCATCCAGCCAGAGCGGAACGCCTTCCGCGGTCTTGACGCCGGTTTCCGGGGTCTTGACGTCGACTTTCATGATCCGCATGAGGATCCTGTCCACCCGCTGCAGCACGGGAATGACGACGGTTCCCTTTCCGCTGATCACCTTCGGCTCGCGGTGTCCGAGTCCGGTGACGACGAGCGCTTCTGTGGGCGGCGCTTTTTTGTAGAGCATGCTGAGGATCAGCAGCACGAGCAGGATGCCGACTCCTGCGATGATGGCAATGACATAGACTGGCATGGCTTTTCTCCTTTCACAAACCTGCTTGATCGTTCTCATTGAAGCCGGGGCTCTGCGGCGTCGGTCGCAACCCTCTGGACCGCATCGCTTTCCCGGCCGAAAGAATGCCTTCGCTCGATGTGAGCTTTCTTTCTGTTTGAGACGATTGTATCACACAGTCACGTGATTGTCAATAGGTCATTTTATACAATCATTTGATTATTTTATTGTATCAATTGAATAGTTTTGGACAATCCAAACCGGACATTTGACGAAAAAAACAATTTGTTTCGTTTTTTTTGCAATATCTTGTACAGGTTAACATAATGGACTTGTATTACGATTTCCAATGTGATATAAGGAGACAAGATGTTGTGTACAGTATGCAAAAACATAACCATATTATGTGATGAAAACAAAAAAACATATAGTATATGGAGGATTTCCAATGAAACGCATTCTCGGCATCGTATTGACCGCTGTTATGCTTCTCGGCATCGTCGCCGCGTTCGCATCCTGCGCAGGCAGCACCTATGAGATCGCTCTTGTCACCGACATCGGCCAGCTCATGGACAAAGGCTTCAACCAGGGCACGTGGGAAGGCGTCGAAGCATACGCCAAAGCAAACAACAAGACCTACAAGTACTACCAGCCCGCCAATGAGGCGAACGCGTCCGACAACGACCGTATCGCAGCCATGAAGCAGGCGGTCGCCAACGGCGCGAAGATCATCGTCGCTCCCGGCTTCCTGCAGCAGAAAGCGATGGAAACCGTCGCGAAAGAAAACCCGAACGTCAAATTCGTCTTTGTGGACGGCTGGGCATTCGGCCTCGACAACGTCACCGCGATCGTCTACAAGGAACAGGAATCCGGCTACCTGGCAGGCTACGCAGCCGTCATGGAAGGCTACACCAAACTCGGCTTCACCGGCGGCGGCGGCGGATCCAACCCCGCAGTCTGCAGATTCGGCTACGGCTTCATCCAGGGCGCTGAAGACGCTGCGAAAGCAAAAGGCGTCAACGTCGACATGAAGTACAGCTTCAAGTACGGTGAAACGTTCAGCGCGTCCACCGAACTCCAGACCCAGATCTCCGGATGGTATTCCTCCGGAACGGAAGTCGTGTTCGCCTGCGGCGGCTCCATGTTCTCCTCCGTTCTCTCCGCTGCGAACGAAAACGCGAACGCCAAGATCATCGGCGTCGACGTCGACCAGTCCGGCGAGTCCGAACGCGTCATCACGTCCGCCGTCAAAGGCCTCTCCGTTTCCGTTCAGAAGGTCCTCGGCCAGTTCTACGCCGGCGAGTGGGATGCGAAACTGAAAGACACCGCTTCCAATCTCGGTGCTGCCGACGACTCCACCGGTCTGCCGACCGAAACCTGGAGACTCAAAAACTGGACGGTCGATCAGTACAAAGAACTGTTCAACAAAGTCAAGAACGGCGAGGTCACCCCGAAAGCGGAACTGCCTTCGGACATCACCGCCGGCTGGTCCAACGTCACCGTCACGCTCGAGCAATAAGCTCTCTTTCCCGGGCTGCTGCAGATCTGCTGCAGCAGCCCTTTCTTCTTAAATTATTCTTTCAAGCAGGTGTCCTATGAATCAATCAACGATCGGCACGGATCAGCCATACGCCATCGAGATGCGGAACATCACAAAGGTGTTCCCGGGAATTGTCGCGAACGACAACATCACGCTTCAGCTGCGCAGAGGCGAGATCCACGCGCTTCTCGGCGAGAACGGGGCCGGAAAATCCACATTGATGTCCATTCTCTTCGGACTGTACCAGCCCGAAAAAGGAGAGATCCTGAAAGACGGGCGCCCGGTCAGGATCAATGACCCGAACGACGCGAACGCGCTCGGCATCGGCATGGTGCATCAGCACTTCAAACTGGTCGAAGTCTTTTCCGTTCTCGACAACATCATCCTCGGAACGGAACCGTCCACGCTCGGCGTCGTCAGAAAAAAAGAAGCGCGCAAACGCGTCATGGAGCTGTCGAAGTCCTACGGGCTGAACATCGACCCTGACGCGCTCGTCGAAGACATCACCGTCGGCATGCAGCAGAGAACGGAAATTCTCAAAATGCTCTACAGGGAGAACGACATCCTGATCTTTGACGAGCCGACCGCCGTTCTGACGCCTCAGGAGATCTCCGAACTGATGAACATCATCCGCGGTCTGGCGAAGGAAGGAAAGTCCATCCTCTTCATCTCACACAAACTGAATGAGATCATGGAGCTCGCGGACAGGTGCACGGTCCTGCGCAAGGGCAAATACGTCGGGACCGTCAACATCTCGGAGACGACGAAAGAACAGCTCTCCGAAATGATGGTCGGAAGAGGCGTCAAGTTTTCCGTCGACAAGGCGGACGCCTCCCCCGCCGAGACGGTTCTTTCCGTCGAGCATCTTTCCGTCCGCAGCCGGCTCCACAAGAAACTTGCGGTCAAGGACGTTTCTCTGCAGGTACGCGCCGGCGAGATCGTCTGCATCGCCGGGATCGACGGAAACGGGCAGAGCGAATTCGTCAGCGCGCTGACCGGACTGGAGAAAGCCGAATCCGGGAGGATCCTGCTGAACGGAGAGGACATCACGAAAAAGAATATCCGGTACCGGAATTCTCACGGCTTTTCGCACATTCCCGAAGACCGGCACAAACACGGACTGGTCCTGGATTATACGCTGGAACAGAATATGGTCCTGCAGCGGTATTTCGAGCCGCGCTTCCAGAAGCACGGATTCATCCGCTTCGACGAGATCCGCACTTACGCGGAAGATCTGATCGACCGCTATGACGTCAGATCCGGGCAGGGTCCCGTCACGGTCGCCAGGAGCATGTCCGGCGGCAATCAGCAGAAAGCCATTCTGGCGCGCGAACTCGACCGCGACCACAGACTGCTCATCGCGGCCCAGCCCACCCGCGGTCTGGACGTCGGCGCCATCGAGTTCGTGCACGAGCAGATCGTCGCGTCCCGCGACGCCGGACGGGGCGTGCTCCTCATCTCCTTCGAGCTTGAGGAAGTCATGAATCTGTCCGACAGGATCCTGGTCATGTACGAAGGCGAGATCACCGGAGAGCTGGATCCGAAGACCACGACCATTCAGGAACTCGGCCTGTATATGGCCGGCGCAAAGCGTCAGAAAGCAACCGTCAAAACGGAAGGAGGCGAGCAGTTATGACGAGCGCAAAAGAGCGGCGTAATGAAAAAAGCAAAACGCCTTTTCTCCGCAGAGACGGCGTACGCTCCGTCATCGCCTCTCTCATCTGCATTCTCGGAGGACTCGTCGTCGGCCTGATCGTGCTGGTGATCCTGGCCGTCTTCAATGAGAACATTCCCG
Organism: uncultured Ruminococcus sp.; assembly: GCA_902783535.1. Taxonomy (GTDB): domain Bacteria; phylum Bacillota; class Clostridia; order Oscillospirales; family CAG-382; genus Coliplasma. Next base: position 3,687 of record CACZRJ010000219.1, read on the forward strand.
TCGGCGAAGCGTTCCGCGGCGTCTTCACCCTGCTGTCCGGTCCCTTTTCCGCCGGCAATCTGAACGACGCGCTCTTCCAGGCCGGAAACATGTTTTTCCAGGCGACGCCCCTGATCATGACCGGTCTTTCGGTCGCACTGGCCTTCAAAACCGGTCTGTTCAACATCGGCGCGCCCGGCCAGTATCTGATGGGAGCGATGGGTTCCCTGCTCGTCGCGCTGTCCATTCCGTCCACGGTCGTCCCCGCCTGGATCATCTGGATCCTGGCGTTGCTGACCGGCATCATCCTCGGCGCTTTGTGGGGATGCATTCCCGGCTTCTTCAAGGCAAAGTTCAACGTCAACGAGGTCATCGTCTGCATCATGACGAACTGGATCGCAGCGAACATCGTGTCATGGGTCTTCTTCGCGGCGGACGACCTGTTCATCAACTACGACGAGACCAAGGTCAATTTCATCCGCAAAACGGCCACGAACGGCATTTCCACATGGACGCTCGGACTGGACAAGGTCTTCGGCGGCTCCTATATGGACATCTCCATTTTCCTCGCCTGCATCATCGCGGTCGCGCTCTACATCCTGATCAACAAGACGACGTTCGGATACGAACTGCGCGCCTGCGGTTTCAACAAGAACGCGTCCCGGTACGCGGGCATGAATGAGAAGCGGAACATCGTTCTGTCCATGGCCATCGCCGGCGCGCTCGCTGCATGCGGCGCCGCGTTCTGGTGCCTGAACGGCGCGCAGGACTTCAAGTGGGACACATATCAGACGCTCCCGGCGGACGGGTTCAACGGCATTCCGGCCGCGCTGCTGGCATCCAACAATCCGATCGGAGTCATCTTTTCCGCCATCTTCCTGAAATATCTCGGCGTCGGCGGTTCCAACATGGCCGCACTGACGTCGTTCAACGAGTACGTTTCGCCTCTGATCGTCGCCGTCATCATCTATTTCGCCGGCGCGTCCAAACTGATCAAGGACATCCTTGCGCGCAGAAAAGTGACGGTGGAGAATACGAAAGACACCAGATACGCGCCCGAACCGGTGCCCTCCGCCGATCCTCCGAAAATCGAAATGCTTTCGGCGGAAGAGGATCGACCGCCGCAGGAGCCTGCGGAAGAAAGGAGGGATGAAGAATGATCTTCCTGTTTCAGAAAACGCTGATCTTCGCGATCCCTCTGCTCATCGTCGCCCTTGCAGGCATGTTCGCGGAGCGCAGCGGAATCATCAACATCGCCCTCGACGGTATCATGATCTTCGGCTCCTTCAGCGGTGCGCTGACCGCGTATCTGCTGCGCGGAAATCCCTTCTTCGTCGACCACAACCAGCTGACGTTCGTGCTGTGTCTGTTCTCCGCGGCGTTTTTCGGCGGACTCTTCTCGCTTCTGCTGTCCTTCTCCGCCATCAATCTGAAAGCGGACCAGACGATCGGCGGGACCGCGCTCAACATGCTCGCGCCCGCCCTCTCGATGTTCTTCATCAAAGTTCTCTTCTTCAAGGACAGACTTGAAATGCCCGGCATGCCGGACAGCACGGGAACGACGCGCGACTTCGGCTTCGCCATTCTGAACGAGGACCTGAATCCCGTTGCACAGGTCTTCTTCAACAAGGCGTATATCTCCACCTTCATCGCCATCGGCCTGTTCGTTCTGTTCTCCTTATGGATCTACAAAACGAAGACCGGTCTCCGGCTCCGTTCATGCGGCGAGCATCCGCAGGCGGCCGCGAGCGTCGGCATCAACGTCAACCGCATGCGGTACCTCGGCACGACCATCTCCGGCGCGCTCGCCGGATTCGGCGGTTACCTGTATATCGCGACGGTCGCGAACGGAACTGCGTCCGGCGCCGTCGAAGGCATGGGATTCCTCGCGTTGGCCATTATGATCTTCGGCAACTGGAAACCGGTCGGCATCGCCCTCGGCGCGTTGCTGTTCGGATTCCTGAAATGCCTCGCCGTCGTCTCGTCTCAGCTGAGCGTGAACGTCAACGGCACCGAGGTCTATTTCCTGAAGGAACTCGGGCTTCCGATGTACTTCTACAACCTCATCCCGTATATCGCGGTCCTTCTGGTCCTCGCGTTCGCTTCCAAACGGTCGCGCGCGCCGAAAGCGGAAGGCATCCCCTACGACAAAGGCATGCGCTGACGCGGCCGCGATACGGCAAAAACGGCCGGCAGCTCCGAACCCGGGAACTGCCGGCCTTCATTTTGTCTTCAGGAATTCAGCTTTCGAATGCCGCGGAAACGCTCTTCAGAAGCGAGCGGATCTCGAGATGCTGCGGACAGACTTTTTCACACTTTCCGCATTGAATGCAGTCGGATGCTTTTCCGCGACCGTTCTGCGTGCAGATGGAATAATACATTTCGGCGTTCCAGTCGTGAAACGCCTCCAGCGCGTTCATTGCCGCGAATACGTCCGGAATGCGTATGGATTTCGGGCACTCGTTTTCTTCGATGCAGTATCTGCATCCCGTACACGGAATCACGTCCAATTCGCGGAACAGGGCGCAAACCCTGCGCACGGCTTTAAATTCCTTCTCGTCAAGCGGACGGAAATCCTGCATCGTCCGGATGTTGTCCTCCATCTGTTCCAGATTGCTCATGCCGGAAAGAATGCAGGCGACCTTCGGAAAGCTTCCGGCAAAGCGCAGCGCGTAACTGGCGTTCGATCCGCCGTTCAGAGAACGGAGCACTGCGTCCGCCTTTTCCGGCAGATTCACCAGGCATCCGCCCTTCACAGGCTCCATGACAAGCACCGGCTTTCCGTGCTTTTCGCACACTTCGTAGACTTTTCCCGCTTCGACCGAACTGTCGTCAAAGTCCAGATAGTTGAGCTGGATCTGAACGGCCTCGACCTCCGGATGATCGTTCAGGATCCGGTCCAAAACGGACGCTTTGTCGTGAAAGGACAGACCGACGTGACGGATCAGCCCTTCCTCCTTCAGTTTCCATGCTTCTTCGTATGCTTTGCATTCAACGAATTTCGGATAAACGGACGCATCCTGGGAATGCATCAGATAGAAGTCGAAATAGTCGACGCCGCACCGGGAGAGCTGCTTTTCAAAGAACGGGCGGATGTCCTCCCTGCTCCTGAAGTAGGGAGCCGTCAGCTTGTTGGTCAATAGAAAAGAATCGCGCGGATGTCTGGAGCACACGCAGTCGCGGATGGCCGTCTCGCTCTTGCCGCCGGTATACCCGTGCGCAGTGTCGAAGTAGTTGAAGCCGGCTTCAAGAAATCTGTCGGCCATACGAGCGAACAGTTCCAGATCGACCTCGTTTCCTTTCATCGGCGGACGCATGCATCCGAACCCGAAATTGCCTTTGATCTCCGGAAAAAATGGATTTCTGATCATATTTTTTTTCCTCCGCGAGAATATTGAACACGCGTTCACATATTAAATCTTTCTGCCGGTATCCGTACGAAACAGTCCCTTATGATCCGGAAGAAGAGTGACCCGCCCCCTGCGAAGCCCGGTTTCCGGCAACGGATGCGTAATAGTTCTTGCCTTCGGCCCTGGAAGCTTTGTCCCGCTCGGAATCGATCTCATCGTAATTGTCCATCAGCAGCCCGACGAGATCGCCGTCGATGCCGCCGGATCTGACCTGCGCGCTGAGAACGTCTTCCGTCTGCGCTCTGCTCATCCTTGTCCGGTATGGACGGACCTCCGTGACTGCCGAGAAGATGTCCGCGACAGCCATGATCCTCGCACCCGTATCCAGTCCGGAGGAGGAAAGGTGGAACGGGTAGCCGTTTCCGTTCAGTTTTTCGTGATGAAATACCGCCCAGTCGGAAATACGGTCGAACCCCTCGACGTTGGAGAGGATCTTCCTGATGTAATACGGATGTTCCTTAATAATATTGAATTCCTCTTCTGTCAGCCGACCCGGCTTCTCGAGTATCGCGCGCGGTACTTTCAGCTTTCCGACGTCGTGCATGTGACCGGCGATCCGCATCATGACGCATTCTGTTTCAGAGAATCCGGCATGCTTCGCAAGCGCGACGGCGGAAGCGGAAACGCCTGCGGAATGTATCGCAGTGAAAGGGCTCCGGCGGATTTCGCAATCAAGAGGGTTGTGAGATGTTTGCTAACATTCTCTCAGTTATTGAAACGGCGAAAAGACTTGGCATGAATCCGTATAACGCAATACTCTCAATATTTCAGTCATCTCAACCAATTTTTCATTTTTCTATC
>CACZRJ010000220.1 GCA_902783535.1 uncultured Ruminococcus sp.
CTGCCGCTGCTGAACGGGGACAGCGAACTGAACGTGACGGGAAACATGCTTTCCGCGCCCTACGTCGCCATGACGGAGAGGACGCTCAGGGAAAGCGGGATCATATTCGAAAAAAACAACGGCGCATATTTCATTCCGGGAAATCAGTCCTTCCATAGCCCTGCGGAAATGACTGCCGAACCGGACTGGTCCGGCGCCGCCGCGATGCTCTGCATGGGCGCGTTCTCGGAGACCGGGATCGGATGCGGATCCCTCCCGGAACGGAGCGCGCAGGGCGACAAAGCCGTTCTCGACGTCCTCCGCGCCTTCGGCGCGAAAGTCGTCAGACACGGCGACGAAGTGACCGTCTCCCGCGGACGTCTGTCAGGGCAAGCCGTCGACGCGTCCCAGATCCCGGACCTTGTCCCCGTGATCGCGGCGCTCGCCGCGGGCGCCAACGGAAAAACGGTGATCCGGAACGCCTCCAGGCTCCGGCTGAAGGAAACGGACCGGCTGAAGACGGTTACGGACGCGCTGAACGCGCTCGGCGCGGACGTCAGGGAAACGGAGGACGGACTGGCCATCCGCGGACAGAATCGGATCAGAGGCGGAAAAACGTCTTCTTTCGGCGACCACCGCATCGCAATGGCCTGCGCGGTCGCGTCGCAGTTTTCGATCTCTCCCGTGCTGATCGAAAACGAATCCTGCGTAAGCAAATCGTTCCCGTCCTTCTGGGAGCAGTTCAACCGACTGGAGGTCGTTCGTCGATGAGCATTTACGGAGAAACGTTGCGTCTTTCGATCTTCGGCGCGTCGCATGCCGAATTTGTCGGCATGACGCTCGAAGGCCTTCCTTCCGGGGAGGAGATCGACCTTGCGGAACTGCAGGCGTTCATGGACCGGAGGGCGCCCGGAAGAAACGAATACTCGACACCCAGAAACGAAGCGGACGTTCCGGAATTCCTGTCCGGACTCGACGGAAACGTCATCCGGGGGCCGTCCCTGACGGCCGTCGTACGGAACACGGACGCGCGTCCGTCGGCGTACGCGGACATCCGCAATATCCCGCGGCCGGGACACGCGGACTATCCCGCGTATGTGAAATACGGAAAATTCGTGTCCGGCGGAGGACAGTTCTCCGGGCGCATGACCGCGGCCCTGTGCGTGGCCGGCGGCGTCTGCGTCCAGCTTCTGAAGAAGCGCGGGATCAATATTTACGCCCGCATCCGGTCCATCGGACCGGTCTCCGACAGCGACGAATGGCGTCTGCCCATGGAAAACGGATTCCCGACGTCCGACCCGGACGCCGGAAAAAGAATGATCGAATGGATCCTCGACCGGAAAGCGGAAGGCGACTCCTGCGGCGGGATCATCGAATGCATGATCGCCGGCGTTCCCGCCGGAACGGGAGGACCGGTCTTCGGCGGACTGGAGAACAGGATCTCCGCGGCCGTCTTCGGGATCCCCGCCGTCAAGGGAATCGAGTTCGGCGACGGATTCGCGCTCGCTCAAATGAAAGGCAGCGAAAGCAACGACGCCTTCGTCGTCCGCGGAAACAGAGTCGAAACCGAAACCAACCGCTGCGGAGGCATCCTCGGAGGACTCGCGACGGGCATGCCGATCCTCTTCCGGGTTTCCGTGAAGCCCACGCCTTCCGTCGCGAAGCCGCAGAAGAGCGTGGACCTGGAGACCATGAAGGAAACGGAGATCCGCGTCGGCGGACGGCACGACCCCTGCGTCGTGCCGAGAGCAGTCCCCTGCGTGGAAGCGGCCGCCGCGGTCGCGGTCCTCGACGCGATCCTGACCGACGGAAAGGACGGAGAAATATAATGGAAAAGAAAATACAGACGGAAACCAGTTCCCGCTCCGTCGCCGACGTCCGGAAGGAGATCGACGCCATCGACAGACAGATCGCGGAGCTCGTCGAGAAAAGGATGCGCCGCACGGACGAGATCGGCGAAATCAAGGCGGAAAAAGGACTTCCCGTGTTCGATCCGGCCAGAGAAGACGCCGTTCTGGAGGCATTGACTTCATCCGTTTCGCCTGACGTCCGGCAGGATCTGACCGCGCTCTACCGACTGCTGTTCGCCAGAAGCAGAGTGCGCCAGTCCGAACTGCGCGCCGGGTCCGGAGAGAACAGTCTTAGCGTCCTCGTCCTGAACGGACCGAACCTGGACATGCTCGGCATCCGCGAGCCGGAACTGTACGGAAACAGAGATTACGCGTCCCTCGTCGAATTCATCGGACAGGCGGCGAAAGAGGAAAACATCCTCGTGTCCTGCGTCCAGTCCAACAGCGAGCCGGAACTGATCGACCGGATCCACGCGTCGATGGGACGGTACGACGGCATCGTCTTCAATCCCGCGGCCTACACGCACACGAGCGTCGCGCTGCTGGACGCATTGAAGGCGGTCGGGCTCCCATGCGTGGAAGTCCATCTGACGGACGTGTCGTCGCGCGAACCTTTCCGCGCCGTCAGCTATGTGCGCCAGGCATGCATCGCATGCGTTACTGGCGAAGGATTCGAAGGCTACCGGAAGGCCCTGAAGATCCTGAAGGAGCATCTGCTGCCTTCCGAAAACAAGTAAGAAAAAAGCAGGAAAAGAAAGGGATCCGAAGAAAGCCGGATCATCCGGCCCCAAAACATCGAAAAAATATTTTTAGAAGGAGAACCGCGCAATGAAAAAAGACACTCAGATCCCCTACAAGATCTATCTGACCGAAGAAGAGCTCCCGACCGCGTGGTACAATCTGCGCAGCGCGATGAAAACGAAACCGGCGCCGCTCCTCAATCCCGGCACCGGAGCCCCGCTCGCGTTCGAGGAACTCCGTCCCGTATTCTGCGACGAGCTGATCAAGCAGGAACTCGACAACGAGACCGAGTACTTCCCGATCCCCGAAGAAGTCTTCAGCTTCTACAAGATGTACCGTCCCTCGCCGCTCGTCCGCGCATATTTCCTCGAGAAAGCGCTGGGCACGCCCGCCGAGATCTACTACAAGTTCGAAGGCAACAACACCAGCGGATCCCACAAACTGAATTCCGCGATCGCGCAGGCATATTACGCGAAAAAGCAGGGCCTGAAAGGCGTCACGACGGAAACCGGCGCCGGCCAGTGGGGCACCGCCCTCTCCATGGCATGCTCGTATTTCGACCTCGACTGCAGAGTCTACATGGTCAAGGTCTCCTACGAGCAGAAGCCCTTCCGCCGCGAAGTCATGCGGACCTACGGCGCGAACGTCACGCCTTCCCCTTCCGAATCCACACAGATCGGCCGTAAGATCCTGGAAGAGTATCCCGGAACGACCGGAAGTTTAGGCTGCGCCATTTCCGAAGCCGTGGAAGCGGCCGCTTCCCGCCCGGGCTACCGCTACGTGCTCGGCAGCGTTCTGAACATGGTCCTGCTGCACCAGAGCATCATCGGGCTGGAGACCGAGAAGGCGCTTGAGAAGTACGGCATCAAGCCGGACATCATCATCGGCTGCGCCGGCGGCGGATCCAACCTCGGCGGTCTGATCGCCCCGTTCATGCGCGACAAGATCCTCGGCAAGTCAAATGTGCGGATCATCGCAGTCGAGCCCGCGTCCTGCCCCAGCCTGACGCGCGGTAAATACGCCTACGACTTCGCGGACACCGGCAAGGTCTGTCCGCTCGCGAAAATGTACACGCTCGGCAGCGGATTCATTCCGTCTCCGAACCACGCCGGCGGTCTCCGCTATCACGGCATGAGCTCGATCCTGTCCGAACTTTACGACGAGGGGCTCATGGAAGCCAGGTCCGTCATCCAGACAGACGTCTTCGCCGCGGCCGAAAAATTTGCCCGCGTGGAAGGCATCCTGCCTGCGCCCGAAAGCGCGCACGCGATCAAGGCGGCGATCGACGAAGCGGAAAAATGCAAGGAGACCGGAGAAAAGAAGACGATCGTCTTCGGCCTGACCGGCACCGGCTACTTTGATCTGGTTGCCTATCAAAGATACCACGACAACGACATGTCCGACTATATCCCGACCGACGAAGATCTGGAGCGCGGTTTCGCGTCTCTTCCGAAACTCGGCTGATCTCACCGGGAAACGGACGCGAACGACAGGCCGGAAACGCGAAAGCGCGTCCTTCCGGACAACCCGACCAACAAAACCACCGGGGCTGCGGCAATGCGGTCCCGGTGCTTTTTGTTTCAGTCAGAACGTTTTTCGGAAAACGCCCGCTATTTCTCCGACAGATATCTGTGGATGGACTCCGCTGCTTTCTTTCCGGCGCCCATCGCGGAGATCACGGTCGCTGCGCCGGTCACGGCGTCGCCGCCGGCATAAACGCCTTCGCGGGACGTCAGGCCGTCTTCCGTGACGACGATCCCGCCGCGCCTGTTCACTTCCAGGCCTTCCGTCGTCTGCTTGATCAGCGGATTGGGGGACGTGCCGATCGCGACGATCATGGTGTCCGCGTCCAGAACGAATTCGCTGTCCTTGACCGGCACCGGTCTGCGGCGACCGCTCTCGTCCGGTTCGCCGAGTTCCATTTTGACGCACTTCACGCCCGTGACCCAGCCGTTCCGCGGGTCTCTCGGGTCGTCCGGATTGCTGTATCCGAGGATCTCGACGGGATTGCACAGGAGTCTGAAAATGACGCCTTCCTCCTCCGCGTGCTCCACCTCCTCTTTCCTGGCGGGCAGTTCCTCCATGGAACGTCTGTAAACGATCGTGACGCTCTCGGCGCCCAGACGCAATGCCGTCCGCGCAGCGTCCATCGCGACGTTTCCGCCGCCGGTCACGACGACCTTTCCGCCCTTCTGGATGGGCGTGCTCGCGTCGTCCCGGAAGGCCTTCATCAGATTGTTGCGGGTCAGGAACTCGTTCGCGGAATACACGCCTTTCAGGGATTCGCCGGGAATGTTCATGAAGTTCGGCAGCCCCGCGCCGGAACCGATGAAAACCGCTTCGAATCCGTCTTCGAACAGCTCGTCGACGGTCAGCGTCTTGCCGATGATGACGTTCGTCTTCATCTCCACGCCGAGCGCGCACAGGGTCTCCACTTCTTTCGCGACGATCCTTTTCGGGAGCCGGAATTCCGGGATCCCGTAGGCGAGCACGCCGCCAGCGGTGTGCAGCGCTTCGAAGACCGTGACCGCGTATCCTTTTTTCGCGAGATCTCCCGCGCAGGTCAGGCCGGACGGTCCGGCGCCGACGACGGCGACCCGGTGTCCGTTCGGTTCGGGTTTCACTGTGACCGCGTTCCCGTTCTCATTGTGCCTGTCCGCGGCAAACCGTTCCAGACGGCCGATCCCGACCGGCTCCATGGTCCTGCCGAGCGTGCATTTGCTTTC
>CACZRJ010000221.1 GCA_902783535.1 uncultured Ruminococcus sp.
GGGTAGGAGATGGGAGCGTTCTCGTCCCAGCCCCAGCCCACGTCGGCTCCGCCCATGCGGAACTGCTCGTGCAGGGTGTAGGTCGCATTGGGCGCAACGTTCGTGGCCTCTGCGGTGACGGACAGAACCGCGGCGCAGGCCAGGACCATTACGGATGCGAGTACGATTGCAAGGATTCTTTTCATGGTACTTTCCTTTCGTTTTTGTATTTTTTGTTTTTTGTCGTTTTTTCGGGAACAGGGGACGCGTCCGCGCGTTCGCGGAACGCCAAAAGAAGAACAGAGTGCCCCTATTCAAGTGACATAATAATATTATTAAAGCAATTTGTCAACACCTAATTCAAAAAAAATTCATTTTTCAGTTCATTTTTTGTGCGGATTTCCAAAGGAATGATTTCGTTTCGCGAAAGCGTCCCGGCGCCGGGGCCGGCGGAAAAAGGCATGCCCGGGCGGATCGGCGTCCGGCGCGCGGGAATCATGCGAAAAAAAGAGGGAAAAGTGAACGATTCTTCTTGCTTTTGCGGATAAAATGCTTTAGAATTCGAATGAAAGAAACCGATCCGCAAAAGGAGAAAAGCGATGATCAGACAGAGACCCAGGAAAGGAGCCGTTCCGCGCATGATAGCGCGCCGCTTTGCAGCGCTTTTTCTGCTTGTCTGTCTCTGCGCTGTCTCCGTTCTCTGCGCCTGCGGAACGGACGACCCCGGCGTTCTGCCGGCCCCGTCCGTTTCCGAACGTGAGGAATCGGCATTTTCCGGTCCGGACGCGGGAAGCGGAGACGCGTTCCCGCAGGAAAGCTCGGAACCCGGAGGACATTATGAAAGCGATCCGGAGCCTTCCGTTTCCGCCGAAACGTCTGAAAGCGATGAACCGTCCGGCACGGACGGGCGATCCGAAGATGAAGGACCGTCCGGCTCCGGAGAAAGTTCTGCTCCTCCTTCCGGAGACGTCAGCGATCATCCGGAGAGCGCGGGATCCGGAGAAAGCGGTCCGGACGCGGGTAATGCGGAAAGCCCGGACGGCATGTCGTCCTCTCCGTCCGACTCCGTTTCGGAAGACGGCTCGGAAACCGGAAAAACGGATCCGCCCGTCGTCAGGGAAAAGCGGATCATCACATTCTCCACGGTGAACGACCTGCACGGGCACATCGAGCAGGACGCGAACGGACGGAACGGCATCGCGAACACCGCCTACGGCATCGACAGCCTTTCCGCCTTCTTCGGCGACGACGATCCGGAAACGGACGTGCGGGACGACGTCGTCCTGTTCGCGAACGGGGACATGTTCCAGGGGACGTCCGTCTCCAACCGGACGAACGGGCTGGCCGTCGTGCAGGCGATGAACCTGATGAGGTTCGACGCGATGGGACTCGGCAACCACGAATTCGACTGGATGCTGGACTCCGTGCTCGTCTATTGGGACGGCGACAGGTCGAACGGGGAAGCAAATTTCCCGCTCGTGAGCGCGAACGTTCAGAAGAGGTCCGCCGGCGGGAAACTGATCGCCGACCTGTCCGACAAAGACGGGATCGCCGAATTCGTTCTCATCGAGAAGATGGGGATCAAAATCGGGCTGATCGGCGTCATCGGGCAATTGAAGAATTCCATCCTGCAGACGGCCGTCGCGGATTACGACTTCGCGGACGTTACGGACGCCGTCTACCGGGCGGCGGGCGAACTGAAGAGGCGGGGCGCGGAGCTGATCTGCGTGTCCATCCACGACGGAAGCGACGCGGGCGTTCTGTCCTATCAGAACAACGTCGACATCGCGCACATGAAGGACGGGAACGGGGAATACCTCGTGGACGTCATCTTCAACGGGCACACGCACACGATGCAGAAAGGCGAGATCTCCCGGCCGGGCGGCACGCGGGTGCCTGTCGTCCAGGCGGGCGGGAACAATCAGGGCTACGGCTACGTCCGGCTGGAATACGACCCGGAGAACGGGGAAACGAGCGTCGTTTCCTACGGATGCCTGCAGGTGTCCGATCTCGGGGCGAAGGCGGACAGGGAAGTCGGCGAGTTCGTCCGGCGTTTTGCGGACGACCTGAAGAGCCAGGACGACGTCCTGGCCGTGTCCGGGGTGCAGCTGCGCTCGAAATACGACTACGCCGATTACGTCGGGCAGATCATGATCAAGGCGTTCGGCGTCGACTACGCGATCGGGAACTTCGGAGGGATCCGCGGGACCGGCGGCGTCGGATACGGGACGAAGATCACGCTGTCTAACGTCTACGAGATGATCCCGTTCGACAACAGGGTCTACGTCGTGACCATCCCCGGAAGCGCGCTCTACGACTTCTGGAAGGACAACGACTCCTATTACTATTTCAGCAGGGACGGCGAAGTCGCGCCGGTCTCCGCTCTGAAGAACAGCTCCAACATCTACACGCTCGCCATCATCGACTACGTGTACACCGGCTCGTATTTCAGCCGCGCCAGGAATTCCGTCCGGAAAGAGACTTACACGGAATATATCCTGCGGGACCTGCTCGCGGAGGACATCCGGTGCTTCGGACGCGACGGCGACCGGTGGGATCCGGACGGGGGACCGCGCCTGGCGCGGGTCAGCGTCCGTTAGCAATCGTCTGAAAGAACGCCTTCACGGAGGTATCATATGCGTAAACAGTTCATCTGCGCGACCGAAGAGAGGTGCGGATTCGACCGGCCGGTGCCGGCGCCGCTCTTCCGGAGATCCTTCTCTCTGCCGTCCGCCCCGAAAAAGGCGGTCCTGTCCGTCTGCGGACTCGGCTTCTACCTCCTGACCGTCAACGGCCAGGACGTCACGAAGGGATATTTCGCCCCCTACATCTCCAATCCCGACCACATCCTGTACTACGACACCTACAACGTCGCGCCGTATCTGAAAAAGGGCGAGAACGTCATCGGCGTCGTACTCGGAAACGGGTTCCAGAACCCGTTCGGCGGGGCGGTCTGGGATTTCGACAAGGTCCCGTGGATCAGCTCTCCGAAGCTCGCTTTGTCCTTCAGCGCGCGCGCCGGGGAGGAGACCGTCTCGTTCGAAGCGGACGGGGAGTTCCGCACGGCTCCTTCGCCCTGGACGTTCGACGAATACAGGATGGGCGAATCCTTCGACGCGCGGATGAAGATCCCCGGCTGGAATCTGCCCGGATTCGACGACGCTGGATGGAACAGGGCGCTGAAGACGGACCTGCCGAAGGGAACGCTGCGGAAGTGCGAAGCGAAACCGATCCTGCCGAGAAAGAGCCTGACGCCGGTCTCCGTGACGAAGCACGGGGACGGATACCTGTACGATTTCGGCGAGAACAGCGCCGGCGTCTGCCTGCTGCATCTGAAGAAGCCCGCGCCGGGACAGAAGATCACCGTCCGGTTCTGCGAACGGCTGAAGGACGGGAAGTTCGACCAGTCCAACCTGATCTTCGATCCGTCGCACTATCCCTTCTATCTCACGCATTTCCAGAAGATCGAATATATCGCTTCCGGAAACGAGGACGGGGACGACAGCTGGAGCCAGCGGTTCTCCTGGTTCGGCTTCCGGTACGCGCTCGTCGAGGGGATATCGGAATCCCAGGCGGTCCCGCAGCTGCTGACCTTCCTCGAACTCAGCTCCGCGCTGAACGAGATCGGGCACTTCCACTGCTCCGACGAGACGGTCAACCGGATCTACGAGATGGTCCGCAATTCCGATCTTTCCAATTTCTATTATTTCCCGACCGACTGCCCGCACCGCGAAAAGAACGGCTGGACCGGCGACGCGTCCTTCTCGGCGCCGCACATGACGCTTCTGTACGACACGGCGTCCAGCTACAGGGAATGGCTGCGGAACATCGTCCTCGCGCAGCGTGAGGACGGCGCGCTCCCCGGCATCGTCCCGACGGGCGGCTGGGGATTCGCGTGGGGGAACGGTCCCGCGTGGGACAGCGTCCTCTTCTCGCTCCCGTACGTCCTCTACAGGCTCCGCGGGAATACGGACGGCATCCAGATCGCCGGGGACGCGATGATGAAATATCTCAGATACGCCGACGGAAGGCGGGACGGAAACGGTCTTGCCGCGTTCGGGCTCGGGGACTGGGTCCCGGTCGGAAAGGACGCGTCCGCCTACGAGACGCCGCTCGAGGTGACCGACTCCATCGTCCTGATGAACAGCGCGTGGAAGGCGTACGTCATGCTGTCCGCCGTCGAACGGTTCGAGGAGGCGGGGGAGGCGCTCCTGCTGAGCAGGTCGCTCCGGACGTCCGTCCGCGAGCATCTGTTGGACCGGGAGACGTGCGTCCTGAAGGGAAGGACGCAGACCGGACAGGCGATGGGCCTCTACTACGGCGTGTTCGAGCCGGACGAGCGCAACCGCGCGTTCGCCGTTCTGCTCAACCTGATCCGCGAGAACGGGGACAACTTCGACTGCGGATTCCTCGGCATGCACTGCCTCTTCTCCGTCCTGTCCGACTTCGGATACAGCGAGCTCGCCTACCGGCTGATCACCAAGCCGGAGTTCCCGTCCTACCGCAATCTGATCGAGCGCGGGGAAACGGCGATCGTCGAGTCCTTCCAGCCGGAGGGGGGCCGCGACTGCGGTTCACATAATCATCATTTTCTCGGAGACGTCGCGCGGTGGTTCATCACGGATCTCGCCGGCCTGCGCGTCCTGAACAGCCATGAGATCGAAGTCTGCCCGTCCTTCCTGGACGAACTCCGGGAAGCGGAGGCCGCCTGCAGGCTCCCGGCCGGAAAAGTCGAGGTCCGCTGGGTGCGGAAACAGCGCAAGCTGCATCTTTACGTGCGCTGCCCGGCCGGCGTGAAGTGCAGGGTGAACCTCAAAAACGCGCGCGTTCCCGTTCTGAAGCGCGTGCATATCGGAAAAAGAAAACTGAAGACCGTTCTCGGCGTGAGAAGAAAGAAACGCGCGAAGAACGCGAAAAAGGCGGCCCGCTGACCGCCTTTTGGTTTACATAATATTTTAGCAAATTCTCGGGAGGAGGATCGTATGGCAGGCTACCAGAAACTGGAAGTTCTGATCCGCGAGGAGCTGGACGAGCTGGAGGAGGAAGGCAGGGAGATCGACCGCGCGGAGTGCGAAAAGCGCATTTCGGACTGCGGAGGCGACAGGGAAAAACTGTCTTCGCTCTACGACGAGCTCATGAAACTGCCCTGCCGGAAGGACTATCCGTACGTCGAGCCGAGCGGCTGGGAGGAAATAAAAGCGGAGGCGTCCTTCGCTGAGGACGGCCCGGCTGCGCCGGTCGACAGGACCTACTACAGAGGCGCGTGGCTCGGCAGATGCGCCGGGTGCGCGCTCGGGCAGCCGGTGGAGCTGTGGGACGCGAAAGGCATCCGGGACTGGTACGAAGGCGCCGGGAAATATCCGATCGACGGCTACGTGCCGACGGTGTCCGGAGAAAGGCGCAACGAGGGTCCCGCGACGGACGAAAAGATCTCCGGCATGCCGGAGGACGACGACATCCGGTTCACCGTGCTCGCCTTCAAGCTGGTCGAAAAGAAGGGGTACGACTTCGACTCGTATCTCGTCGGCGCGCACTGGATGTATTCCATCCCTTACCGCTCCGTCTGCACCGCGGAGAACCAGGCGTATCTCAACTTCGCGTCCGTCGACGCGTTCGGACCCTGGGGAAGACCGGACAACGCGATGGAGATCCTGAAGGAGGCGAAGGTCAGCGAATACCGCAACCCTTACCGGGAATGGATCGGCGCGCAGATCCGCGTCGACGGCTACGCCTACTGCGCGGCCGGGCTGCCGGCCCGGGCGGCGGAGATGGCTTACGCCGACGCCTTCCTTTCGCATACGAAGAACGGCATCTATTCCGCGATGTTCTTTTCGGCGCTGATCGCGCAGGCCTTCACCGAAAAGGACGTCGGGAAATGCTTCGACAGGGCGATCTCCTTCGTCCCGAAGCGCTCCCGCTTTTACGAGACCGCGCTGAAGGCGAGAGAGATCGGGGAAAAAGCAAAAACCAGAGAGGAACTGGCGGACCGCGTGCTGAACGGGATGAAAGAGTACGGCGCCGTGCACGCGCTGAACAATTCCGCCGTATGCATCGCGAGCATCTTTTACGGGAAAGGCGATTTCGCGGAGACCGTCTGCACGGCGCTGACCTGCGGCATGGACACCGACTGCAACTGCGCAACGGTCGGCTCGTTCGCCGGCGCGCTGGCCGGCGAGGACGGGATCCCGGAACGTTTTTCGAAACCCTTGCGCGACACCTTCTCCTCGGGGATCTCCGGATACGACCGCGCGTCCATCCGCGGGTTCGCCGACAGGTGCATGGAGCTGCGCGACA
>CACZRJ010000222.1 GCA_902783535.1 uncultured Ruminococcus sp.
CCGCGCATCATGACGACGTCGATCTCGTTCTTCGTCATCCTGCTCAGCGTTTTCGTTTCCGTCGAGCCGTTCAGCGCGAACGTGACGCTCTGCGCCCCGTCCGTGAACGTCCATCTTCCGTCGTTCTCCTTCAGGGCCGACAGTTCGATGAACGTCTTCAGCTCCAGGACCGACCCCGGGTCGGTCAGGCAGCGCTCGACCACGTCGCAGCAGTCGCTTTCGGGAACGGACACGGACAGACTTCCGTCAGTCCGGATGTCGACGTCGGCGACATCCGTTTCGCCGAGCTTCCGGAGGACATTCCGGACGAGATCCGCTCTCGATACGTTCCGCCCGCAGTATGCGAGCAGTTCCTCCTTCGTCAGTTCCAGCGCGTGCAGATTTCTTTCCGCGCAGATCTTCGCGAATATGGACGCGAAGGTGTTCCAGCCGGCCGGGTCCGCTTTACAGACATTCCAGATGGATTCTATGCCTGCCTTCTCGGACGCGGAGACCTGGCCGAGCAGATGACCGATCTGGACCGTCTCTCCGCCGCAGAGCGTGATCAGTTCGACGATCGTCAGTTTCCCTTTCCCGGGTTGCGAAACCGTATTTTCGTTTGCGCTGCAGTTGACAATGGTCCCGGTCCGGACGTTCACCCGGTGCAGCTGGACGTTCCGCGGATTGCTCTCGTACCTGCCGTAGATGATCCCGGCCGCGGCGAGACATAGCTCGTCCCCGCCCGTCAGATCGATCGCGCACTCCCCTTCCGGCGCCGACTCTATGATCTGCCCGAGCGCCTTGACGATCTGGAACAGGTTTCCCCGGTCGACGGCCCTCACGGTGACGGACGTCTCCAGCCCGCGGCTGCGGAAAAAGCGGGTGTACCGTTCCGCGTGTTCGATCATTCTTTTTTCGCTCGCGTTTCTGTCGCCGAGCAGATACAAGACCTCCGGCGGCTCGATCAGGGACGAGCAGAGGTTCTTCAGAACGTTTTCCTCGAAGAATTCGATATAGACCACGGGGCGCCTCCCTTCCGCAGAATGCATGAAGCGATGTCAGTTCAGCAATGATTTCGTCAGCAGTCTCGTCAGCACGGTCTCGTCCTGCGCCGAGACGCCGAGGTCCATGGACACCGAGCGTCCGGACACGCTGACGCGCAATTCCTTTTTTCCGTCGCACGATTCCGTCACCCGGATCCCGCAGAAGCCCGCGCCGACGGGAAATTTGCCGTTCCGGACGGAGGAATGCGTGATCGCGTCCGAGAAGACGACCGCGGTTCCGTCGGAATATGTGATGTATTTCACTTCGTCTTCTCTCCTCAGAGCTTGTCGTATTTGACCGAGTTCCCCCTCGATTTCTCGACGGGGTACTTTTTTTCGTTCTTGTCCATCTTGCGCATGATGAGCTCGTCGACGTCCAGGTCCAGCGTTTCCGCCATCTGGATGCAGTAGACGAGCACGTCCGCGAGCTCGTCCTTCACGTCGTCGAGCTCGAACTGCTCGGCGCTCCACTGGAAGCATTCCAGCAGTTCCCCCGCCTCGATGGAGACCGATTTAGCGAGGTTCTCCGGCGTATGGTATTTTTCCCAGTCGCGGTCGGACGTGAATCTCCTGATCCGCTCCAGCGTCTCTTCCTTCAGCATGCTTTTTTCCTCCGTCTTTTTCCTATGACTGCCCTTCGGACTGCTCGAGCGCCGTATAGTAGGCTTCGAGCTTCGGCTCCGCCTTCCGGAACGCGCTTTCCAGCGACGGGTCGAAATGTTTTCCCATCCCTTCCAGGATGATGGATTCCGCGCTGTCGAAGGTCATTTTCTCCTTGTACACCCGCTTGCTGACCAGCGCGTCGTAGACGTCCGCGACGGCCATGACCCTGGCTTCCAGCGGGATCTGTCTTTCCTTCAGCCCGTCCGGGTATCCCGAGCCGTCCCAGCGCTCGTGATGGTAGTGGGCGACGTTCTCGGCAATCTTCCGGAACTCCGGATCGTTCGTGCCCTCCAGCACGTTCCGGACGATCTTCGCGCCTTCCGCCGCGTGGACCTTCATCTGCTCGAACTCCTCCGGCGTGTATCTGCCGGGCTTCCGCAGCACCGCGTCGTCGACGGCGATCTTTCCGAGGTCGTGCATCGGCGCGGCTTTCGCGAGGTCGGAGCAGAACTTGTCCGTGAATATTTCCGGATTTTCCGTCTTCAGTTCCTCCAGCAGGATGCGGATCCCGTCGCTCGTCCGCCGGATGTGGCCGCCGGTGGAATTGTCCCGGCTTTCGACCATGGTCGCCATGGCGAGGACGAACTTGTCGTTCATCCTCACGATGTGCTCTGTCTGTTTCTCGACTTCGGTGCGCAGGTCCTCGTTGTAGTTCTCGAGCAGAGTGATGTGGGCGACGTTCTCCGTGTCGTCCGCGATATACAGCTGGTATCCCCTTCTGGTCGTGTGGTCCAGCAGATATCCGACGTCCACGCGGTAGATCCTTCCGTCCCCCGTATACGTGAACCGGTTCTGCTTCCCGTCCGTTTTGAAGGCGGTCAGCCAGGGCAGCACGCTCTTCCGGAGGTTCTCGTCCTTCGAGATCAGGTCGTCGACCTTGATCTTCGCGTTCCTCAGAGCGGGCAGATATTTCTTCGCCGTCTCGTTGCTTCCGAGATACCGGAACTTGAAATCGAAGGACACGATGCCCGCGTCGCCGTTCTCGATCAGCGAGTCGACGGCGGTCGAAGTGATGTCGTAGAGGCAGAGCCTGTGCGCGATGAACAGGTTCATGAACATCGCGAAATTGTACGCCAGCGGCAGCAGCTCCACCTGCGGGAAGAGCGGGCGCTCCAGGAAGAAGATGAGCACGCAGACGACGACCGGCCACATGAGCATGCGGACGATCCGCTGGGACGTCTCCGTCTTCCTGAACATGCTGTACGCGAGCGCGCCGAGCATGAGCAGGAAATACGCGATGATCAGGACGTAGAAGGCCGTATGCATGAATCTCGCGTCCCCCGTCACGCGGACGGCGCCGTTCTCGACAGAATAGACCATGTTGTCGTAGAAGATCGGGAGCATGCCCGCCGACAGCGCCGACAGGAACACGACCAGGCTGGCGAAGACCATCAGCAGCCGCACCCACCGCTTCAGTTCGATTTTGCACAGACTGAAGACGAGCAAAGTCATCAGAAGCATGAGGAAGCATCCGCCGACGTAGGTCATTTTCTTCGCGATGAGTCCGGAACCCAGGTCGGTCGACCGCTGCAGGACCGTATACGCGAAATTCGCGACCGGAACGAGCACGTAGAGCAGCATCAGATGCACGTCGAAATGCCGGTGCCAGAGCGCGAGATAGATGAACATGAGCAGCAGAGACAGCACGAACATGCTGTCGTAGAAGATCTGCAGCGCGGACGCGGCGGAAATCATGATTTCCCACCACCTTCTTTCGTTTGTCTTTGGAAAATGATCGGTTCTTTTTTCGCCGTTTTCGGGCGAAAGCCCCGGGCGATCCCGGGGCATGAAAAGGTCTAATCGAATGTTTTCAGGTATTTCTGCATCAGCAGTTCGGAGATGTATTTGCCGTCCTCCATTTTGAAGGCGTACGGGGTCTCCCCGACCGTCACGAATCCGAATTTGTCGTACAATGCTTTCGCGCGCGTGTTGACGCTGTAGAGCGCGAGATCCAGGATCTCGAGGTCCGTCTTTTTTGCTTCCTCGATGATCCGTTCGAAGAGCGCGCTGCCGACGCCTTTGTTCCACCACGCTTTCCGGACGGCGATGCCGACCAGCCCGCGGTGGGCCATTTTCCGCTTTTCCGTCCGGGACACGCTGATGTTCCCGATGACCTTTCCGTCCTGAAAGCAGGTGAGCAGCATGCTGCCTGAATCGCGGTGCGCGCGGATCCACGCGACTTCCGACTCGACCGTCACGCCCTTCCACTCGTCCGGCGTGCGGTTCAGGTAGGGCGACTCCGCGGAGCAGCCCGCGGCGTAGTCTAGCATCAGTTCCGCTTCGCTTTCCTCAGGCGTGCGTAGCACGGCTCTTGTTCCGTCCTTCAGAACGATCTCCGTCGCTTCGAAAACCATGATTTTCCCCTCCTTACCTCGCGTCGTTCTTATGCAGTTCCATCTTCACGTGATACAGCTCCACGTCCGCCTTGCGGATGAGCGAATACAGTCCGGTGTCCGTATGCGCGAGTCCGTAGGTCAGGCCGAAGCTGAAGCCGATCTCCTTGAAGGCCGCGGAGACTTTCAGCTTCATGGAGCGGGTATCTCCGATCTTGTCCTCCAGCATCTGCGCGTCCGCGTTCGGGATGATGACCAGGAACTCGTCGCCGCCGTACCGGTAGGCGACGCCGTCCGGGAACAGGCCGCTGATGAACGCGCCGGCCTCCTTCAGGGCGATGTCCCCCTCCACGTGGCCGTATTCGTCGTTGATCTGCTTGAAATAGTCGATGTCCGTCATGATCAGCGCGATCGGGACGGAATAATAGGACGGGAAATCCTCGGCGAGCGCCGCGCGGTTGCGGCAGCCGGTCAGCTGGTCCTGCCGGTAGAGTTTGTGCAGAGATTCGTTCGCGTCGGTCAACTGTACGCTTTCCGTCGACAGCCGGATGGTTTGATGGACCCTGATGAAGCCGACGACGACGAACAGGATGCCGAGCATGATGTATCCGAACAGATAGATGCGGGAGGCGCCGTCCTGGTGGTACAGTGCGATATAGAAGGCGACGAAGGAGGCGACCGTCACGGCCGAGACCCCGATCGGATGGACCGAAAGGAAGACGGTGAGCACCGTCAGGACCGCGAAGAAGTCGAAGATCTGCTCGCCTTCCGTGTAATGACGGAGATCGGACATGATCGCCCAGGTGATGAGCAGCAGGGCGAACCCGTAAACGAACAGGTAGACGGCGGCAGGATGGACCTTCTTCATCCGGGTGAACGCGGTCGAGATGCAGAAGGCCGCGAAGCAGATGAGCAGACAGGGTCCGATGCTGATCAGCTGCGAGAGCGTCCCGTGATTCGCCTGCCCGTCGCGGACGAGCAGAAAGACGAGCAGGAGCACCGTCTCGACGCAGAAAATGATCCCGCTGATCAGGCGGACGCTCCGGATGTTCTGCCGGTTGATATATTCTTCCGCCCTGTCGTCGATCTCAGGCAGAAACAGATTTCTAATTCGTTTTCCGATGGATTCCATTGGCACATCCCCCCAGTTTGAAAACAATATACCGCAAATGCGCCGCGAATGCAAGATTCGCGGCGCATTTTTGCGTAAAAATTCGATTTCTGTTCTTCAGTTCTTCCGTTTCCGCCTTCCGAGGAACCGCACGAACGCGGAAATCTCGTGGACGATCAGCGGCGCCAGCGCGAAGAGCGCGGTGAACAGCCATTCCGGACCCGTCAGGTTCGCGGTCGAGAAGACGGCGCGGACCGCGGGGATCTCGATGACGGCCAGCTGAAGCAGGAGTCCAGCGAGGAAGGCGATCAGCATCATGACGTTCTTCTTGCGGAAGACGTTCACGAAGGAATGCTTCACGTCGCTCATGTTGAGCATGTGGAAGAGTTCGCCGATCGCGAGCGAGGTGAACGCCATCGTGCGCGCCTGGAGCAGCAGTTCCGTATTGGACATGTACAGGTCCTTCACGGCCGCAAGGTCGAAGGAACCGAGCGCCGACACGCCGGGATAGAAGTATGCGAGGACGACGGAGACGGTCAGGACCGCGCCGTAGCCGAGCACGGAGCGGAGCCCGCCGCCCGAGAAGATGCTCTCGTTCGGGTCTCTCGGCCGCTCGCGCATGATCTTCGGGTCTTTCGGGTCCATGCCCAGCGCGATGGCGGGCAAACTGTCCGTGATCAGGTTCACCCACAGCAGGTGGATGGCGATCAGCGGCGCAGGCAGCCCGACGCAGATGAGCAGGAACATGGTGAGGACTTCCGCGATGTTCGAGGACAGCAGGAAGCAGACGGTCTTCTTGATGTTCGCGTAGATGCCTCTGCCCTCTTCCACGGCCTTTTCGATGGACGCGAAGTTGTCGTCCGTCAGGACCATGTCCGCAGCGTCCTTCGCGACGTCCGTTCCGGTGATGCCCATGGCGACGCCGATGTCGCCGGACTTCAGGCTGGGCGCGTCGTTCACGCCGTCGCCGGTCATGGCGGCGATGTGTCCGTTCGCCTTGAACGCCTTGACGATCTGGACCTTGTTCTCGGGAGACACGCGCGCGAACACGCGGACGGTCTTGACCGCCTCCCGCAGTTCCTCTTCGGTCATGGCGTCCACTTCCGCGCCGGTCCTGCAGTTCTCGCGCCTGTCGCAGATCCCGAGCTTGGACGCGATCGCGAACGCGGTGTCGATATGGTCACCCGTGATCATGACGGGCGTGATGCCGGCTTCCTTGCACATGCGGACGGCGTCCGCGACTTCCGGACGTGCCGGATCGATCATGGCGACAAGTCCGACGAAGACGAGGTCGTCCTCACCCGGCTTGTCCGTCTTCCTGTACGCCAGCGCGAGCACGCGCAGCGCGCGGGAGGAGAAATCGTAATTCGCCTTTTCGATGGACGCGCGGTCCTCCGGCGTCATCGGGCGTTCGGTCCCGTTCTCGAGAATGGAGACGGTGTGTTTCAGAATGGAGTCGACGGCGCCCTTCGTATACTGCAGAGGCGTTTCCTCCGTCCGGTGCAGCGTGGACATCATCTTGCGCTGGCTGTCGAAAGGCAGTTCGTCGATCCTGGGCGTCAGAGACTCCAGTTCGGACTTCTTCATGCCGTATTTTTCCGCGAACACGACGAGCGCGATCTCGGTCGGGTCGCCGGTGAGCCCGGTCTCGACCGTCGCGTTCGAGCACAGGGACATGCCCTTCGCGAGCAGGAGCAGTTCGTCGCTTCTTTCGGAGAACAGCGTCTGCTCCGTGACCGTCTGTCCGTTCACGTAGGCTTCGACGACGGTCATCTTGTTCTGGGTCAGCGTGCCCGTCTTGTCCGAGCAGATGACCGAAACGGCGCCGAGGGTCTCCACCGACGGGAGCCGCCGCACGACCGTATTCACCTTCACCATCTTCTGCACGCCGATCGCGAGCACGATGGTCACGACCGCGGGCAGTCCCTCCGGAATGGCCGCGACCGCGAGCGAGATGGCGGAAAGCACCGCCTCGAGATACGACTCGATCTGCGTTCCGCGCCCGTCGACCAGGATCCATACGATGTTCGCGGCCAGCACGAGCGCGACGACGATCATCGTGAGGATGCCGAGGGTCCTGGACAGTTTCGCCAGCACCTTCTGCAGCGGCGTGGGCTCTTCCTTCTCGTTGTCCAGCGCGCCGGCGATGCGGCCGATCTCGGTCGCCATGCCGGTCCGGACGACGATGCCGGTGCCGCGTCCGAAGGTCACAGGCGTGGACATGTATGCCATGTTGCGCCGGTCGGCCACGCCGAGCGGATGGTCGAACACGGTCTCCGCGTCCTTCTCCACCTGCAGCGACTCGCCGGTCAGGCTGGACTCGTTCGTCTTCATCTGCACGGTCTCCAGCAGACGCAGGTCCGCGCCGATCGTGTCGCCCTCTTCGAGCACCACGACGTCGCCGGGCACCAGGTTCTCGGATTTCACCTTTTCGCGGACGCCGTCCCTGAGCACGGTCGACTCCGGTCCGGACAGCTTCCGCAAAGCGTCCAGGGAGGACTGGGCCTTCAGCTCCTGCACCGTCCCGATGACGGCGTTCAGAAGGATGACCGCGAGAATGATGATGACGTCCGGCCAGTCGCCGACCTGCAGGAAGTCGAAGCTTCCGCCCGCCTTGATGACCTTCACCGTCTCGTAGATGGAAACGCCGATGGTCACGGCGATCGCCGCGAACAGGACGTAGATCATCGGGTCCTTCAGCTGGGACAGGAAGACGGCGAGCACCGATTTCTTCTTCTTTTCCTTCAGCCGGTTGCTTCCGTAGAGCGACAGCCGCTTTTCGGCTTCCGCTTTCGTCAGGCCGGTCTTCGGATCCGTGTCCAGCTTTTTCATGACTTCGCCGGAAGACAACGTCTCCCAGGGCGTCGAAAGCAGCTGTTCCGTCTCGTTCGGTACGGCGCCGGACACTGATTGATTGTTCTTTTCTTTCGCCATATGCGCACTCTCCGTCGCAGACGATGAAAAGGCCGGCGTTCCGTACGCCGGTCTGTTTCGCTTCCTTTATAAATGCAAAGGAGGGGGACCCGGACGGAACGTTGTCTTTTCGTCCGCAAGTCTCGGAACGATGCCCGCCGCCAGGACCGGAAAGACCGGTACCGAGATTGTTGACGACGGCACCGGGCACGGATGAACGCGTCCCGGTTTCCTACTCCCCTGCGTCTATTGTCTGCAGTTTCTTCTTATTTTCTTTCTTCGATATAGTCGGCGACGTCCTGGATCGTCTGCAGAGACGCGAGGTCGTCGTCTTCGAACACGACGCCGAAGCGCTCTTCGCACATCACGATCAGATCGGCGAGTTCCAGGGAGTTCAGTCCCAGGTCTCCGGTCAGCGTCGCGTCCGGACGGATCTGGCTCTCGTCCAGATTCATTTCGTTGATCAGCAGTTCGCGAATGGTTTCGTACATTGTTTGTCCTCCTTTCCCGGCCTTGGCGCGGAACGAATATATGAACACCTGTTTACATATGTTTACATATATCCTCCGTCCGGGGACGGTCATACTTTGTATCGCTGTATCTTTTGCGTGGTCGTCTTTTCGAATTCCGTCTTCCGGAGTTCCACGTTCCGGATCTGCTTGAAGGTCGGCAGCCGCTTGTTGACGGCCGCGACGATCGCGCGGAATTCGCCGATGATCTCCTGGTCGCTCTTCCCTTCCAGGCGGCTGAAGTCCGGATAGATGACGGCCGTGATGACGGCGTCCCCTTCCTCCTGCGGACGCGCAAGGACCACGCAGTCCTTGACGAGATCGTTTTCGTAGAGATATTCCTCGAGTTCCTCGGGATAGACGTTCTTTCCGTTGGAGAGGATGATGATGTTCTTCTTTCTGCCGGTGATGTACAGATATCCGTCGTTGTCGATGTATCCGTAGTCGCCGGACCGGAAGAACCCGTCGTTCGTCATGGCGTTCTTCGTCGCCTTCTGGTCGAGATAGTAGCCGAGCATGACCTGCGGGCTGCGGATCTGGATCTCGCCGATGACGTGCGTCGGGAGCTCGGTTTCCTTTCCGTTGTCGTCCGTTCCGACGATCCGGACTTCCGTCCCGTAGGCAGGCAGTCCGACGGAGCCCTTGCGCATGGCCGTGTACGG
>CACZRJ010000223.1 GCA_902783535.1 uncultured Ruminococcus sp.
CCGGCCATTTCGATCATTTCGGGCGTTCCTTCCTTCATCCTGCGGATGCGGAAGTAGTTGAAGATGACGTAGCAGATGGCGAGAATGACCAGACCGGCCACAATCAGCCACCAGTTCATCGGAGTCATAACAAATCCCCCCTGTGAGAATATGATTGATATTTGGTCATTTGCGTCCGCGGATTGAGCACAGGCACAAATTAACCGATTATCCATATCTTATCACATAATACTTCAAAAAGCAATCCCGTTTTTCTTTCACAATGTCCAATTTTCCACAGGATGCTTTGTCGTTTTTTCACAATTTTTCAAAAGGAAAGCCCCGGGCGCGCCCGGGGCGGTTCGTTTTAGGCGGAAGCGTTTCTCCTTCCGTTCCGCGGACGGAAGCATTCAGGAACGCCGTTCCGGGCCGTCCGGCAGAAACAGTTCGAAGATGGCCGTGCGGAAGCGGTATTTTCCTTCCGTTTCCTTCAGCGCGTCGGCGCTCCGGACCGTCCATCCCGCGGGATGGGCGCCGAGCAGAACGCACAGTCGGAAAAAGAAGTTGCGCGGGCAGTTGATATCGTACGACACGAAGTCCGGCCTGCCGAACAGATTGAATACGAGCATCCCGACGACCGGAAGCGGGAACTTTTCCCTGTAGAACCCCGAAGCCAGCTGGCCTCTGCAGATGTCCGGCCGGTGTTTTTTGTACCAGCGCGGGACCCAGGGAAAGAAGGACTGGATCCAGTAGATCCCTTCGTACTCCGACAGGATGGCGTTCGCTTTCACGCAAAGCTCTTCCGCGCCTTTGAAGGAAAAGGACTTGAATTCGATCAGCAGCGGTACGCGGCCGGCGACGGTGTCCAGACACTCTTTCAGCGTCGGGATCCGCTCGTCCGTATCCTGCAGCCGGAGTTCCTTCAGCTCCGAAAGCGTCTTCTCCTCGATCTTTCCTTCCACGCCGCACATCCTGGAGAGGTCGTCGTCGTGAAACACGACGACTTCCCCGTCTTTCGTCAGATGGATGTCGTTCTCGATCGCGTAGCCTTTCTCGGCAGCGAGCGCGAATGCGGGCAGCGAGTTTTCGGGGCAGGAAGGCGTCAGGTCGTGCAGTCCGCGGTGCGCGACGCGGATGCCCGTCATGCGCTGCCGCTCAGGATGTCTCCGGAATGCCGGAAACACGAGAAACAGGATCAGAAGACACAGGAACGCGTGAACGCCGAGAATGATCCAGAATGCAGTCATCTTTTTTTCAGTCTCCCACGTCAAGCTGTTCCAGAATGGATTCTTTCGGGATCGGCTTCGCGTCGCCGTGCCGCACGAACAGCATGGTGACGAAAGACAACAGGACGAAGACGACCGCGTACGGGAACAGAGAGGTCATGCCGAGGTTGTCCATGCACAGGCCGGACAGGAACGGCGTCAGCGCCTGCGCGCCCATGCTCGCCGCGTAATAGTATCCGGTGTATTTGCCGATGCTGCTTCCCTTCGAAAGTTCGACAACCATCGGGAAGGAGTTGACGTTGATGGTCGCCCAGCCGATGCCGGCCAGCGCGAACATGACGTTCATCAGCATGGAAGAGGACCCGACGCGCATGAAGCAGGCGACGAAGAAGGCGGACGCGAGCATCAGGATGCCTGCGAGAATGGTCTTTTTCCGCCCGATCTTGGAAGAGACGATGCCGACCGGGATATACGACACGACGGCCGCGGCGTTCGCGATCAGAAGCGTCGTGCTGTAGTCGAGGTCCAGGACGTTCGTCGCGTAAACGGAGTATTTGCTGGTGACCGCGTTGTATCCGAAGAACCACAGAACGACGGACGCCAAGATGAACAGCAACGAGCGGGTCTCGGCCTTTGAAAGTTTCCGGTTCCCTTCTTCGCTTTCCTCCTTCTTGCCGTTCTCCTTCTCCAGAAGCGCGGTGGCCTTCTCCTGCTCCGCCGTCCACTTCGGCTCCTTCACCGTGATCATGAAGACGATCAGGCAGACGATCATGATGATCGCGACGGTCAGGAAGAAGGTGAAGTAGCTGCGGAAGGTGTTCGAGATGGCGGACGTGTTGAATGCGAATCCCATGCCCATGACGAGGACGACCATTCCGCCGAGCGTGCCCATCAGGTTGATGATCGCGTTCGCCTTGGAGCGGAGCGGCTTCACCGTGACGTCAGGCATCAGCGCGACCGCGGGCGAGCGGAAGGTCGACATGGCGATCAGGACGATCATCAGAATGACCATGAACCAGATCACGGGAGACGGATTGGACATCGTGACGGTGCTGATATATGCCTGCCGCGCCGGAACGACGTAGTTCGTATACACGGTGTTCGTCGCTTCCTTGAATGCCGGCATCGCGCCGTCATCGGAGCCCTTCTCCGCGGAGAAAAGCCCGCTGAGGGACAGCTCCGTCCCGTTGACGAAGATCCTGTCGCCGATCGGCGTGTCGATTTCCGTCAGACGGTCGCGCATCCAGAAAGTATCCCCGTCGTAAGTCAGGATGCGCGTCTTGTAGTCGGAGCCGACCTGCTTCTCGGTGCCGTCCTCCAGCGTGACGCGGACGTCTTTCGAGGAGATCCGACTTTCCTGAACGGAAGACTTGACGAACAGGAATTCCTCGGTCGAGCCGAACCGGTCCTCCAGCTTGAAGGTGTCGCCGTCCGGCGTCTTGATCTCTTTTCCGGACACGTTTTCGTAGATGATCGTCATCGAGGACGGATTGTCGATCGCCGAAACGTTCCGTACGGCCAGCAGCTGCGCGCCGTCCGCGAACGTCAGGGAGACGAACGCGCACACGGCGATGATCGTGCCGCCGAGAATGAACGGCTTCCGCTTTCCGATCCTCGTCTTCGTCTTGTCGGAAAGGGAGCCGAAGAAGGGCAGCAGGAACAGCGCGAGGATGTTGTCCAGCGCCATGACGATGCCGGAGAGCGCCTGCGACATTCCGAAATGGTCCGTCAGGATCTTCGGGATGATCGTGTCATAAGCCGTCCAGAAGGTGCAGATCAGAAAGAATGCGAATCCGACCAGGAGCGTCCGTTTGTAGTTCAGCTTCATGGTTTTGTTCCTCCTTGCTCAGGAAAGATGTGTATTTTTTCGCTCGGAAGTCACTTCCCGTCCGGGAAGGACGTAAATTTTTCGTGGGTGAACGGCGGCAGGCCGTATGTTTCCTTCGCGTCCTCGATCGCGCGGATCAGAAAGGCCATGCCGTACGCGAGATTCCGCATGGTCTCCAGCCCCTCGAGGTCCTTGCGGACGTCCTGCGCGTCGAATCCGTGGACCATGTTCCAGTAGCTGGAAGAGGCGACGGGCATGCCGGAGATCGTGAAATACTTGTTGAGCGCGTCGAACGAGGCGGTATTGCCCCCGCGCCTGCAGGAGACGACCGCGGCGCCGACTTTCATCTGTTTCGAGAAGGACGTGCTGTAGAACAGCCGGTCCAGGAAAGACAGAAGCGTTCCGTTCGGGGAGCCGTAATAGACCGGGCTCCCGACGACCAGCCCGTCCGCTTTTTCAAACAGCGGGGCCGCCTCGTTCACCAGGTCGTCCGTCACGCATTTTCCGTGCTTTCCGCACCAGCCGCAGCCGACGCATCCCGGGATCTTTCTGTTCCCGACCTGCATCACAGCCGTCCGGATCCCCTCTTTTTCGAAGACTTCCGTCATTTCGGACAGCGCTTCCACGACGCATCCTTTCGAATGCGGACTGCCGTTGATCAGCAGCACGTTCAGTTCTCTTTCCATATTTCCACCTTTGCCGGTTTCTATCGTCTTTTTTTCTCCTCCATCCAGTACTCGTAATCCTCAAATGCCCAACTGCGCGCGTAGCACGTCTGACAGACGGCGTATGGATAGTCCCACGGCAGTTTCTTTCCGCAACGGTTGCATTTGTTCAGAAACAGTTTCTTGTCCGTTGCAAGGAATCCGTTGATCTTTTTGCAGACTTCTTCCTTTTCCTTTTCGACGGACACGGGCACGCGGATCCGTCTGGAAAGCTGATGATAGATGTCATAGGCGTGATACTGCAGTTCGCAGGATTCCAGCGAGTCCAGCGGGAACGATGGCTTCGGAAGATCCTTTCCGGAAAAATACCGTTCAACACATTTTGCCCAGTAGGAGACGAGCTGCGGTTCCTTCGTATTCACCGGGCATGTGACCAGATCGAAAACGAGTTCCGGCTCTTCATCTTTCATGCGTTTGTGCCTGTCGGGAAAACAATCCAGAAGGATCGCGGCCTCCGTCAGGTCTTC
>CACZRJ010000224.1 GCA_902783535.1 uncultured Ruminococcus sp.
GACGAGCCTCTGGAGGAATCGATCTTCGACAAGATCGCCATGTTCTGTAACGTCAAGAAGGACTGCGTCATCGAAAACATCACGCTCCCGAACCTTTACGAGGCGCCGGTGATGCTGGAGAAGTCCGGATTCTCGTCCGTCGTCTGCAGAGAACTGGGCATCTGGGCGCCGGAACCGGATCTGGCCGAATGGGAGTCCCTGGTCGCCCGCATCAAGTCCCGTCCGTACACCGTGGACATCGGCCTCGTCGGCAAGTACGTCGCGCTGCACGACGCGTATCTGTCCGTCGCGGAAGCGATGCGTCACGCGGGCTACCATTACAATACGCACATCAAGATCCACTGGATCGATTCGGAGAAACTGACTGACGGCAACGCGGACGAACTCCTTTCCGGGCTGGACGGGATCATCGTGCCGGGAGGATTCGGCAGCCGCGGCATCGAGGGCATGATCGCCGCCGCGCGTTACGCCCGGGAGAAGAAGCTTCCGTATTTCGGGATCTGTCTCGGAATGCAGATCGAAGTGATCGAGTTCGCGAGAAACGCCGCGGGCATCGCGGACGCGAACTCCGGGGAATTCGACGACAGGTGCGAAAACAAGGTCATCGATTTCATGCCCGGCCAGAGCGACGAGATCGACAAGGGTGGCACGCTCCGGCTCGGCGCGTATCCCTGCGTCATCCGTCCGGGGACGACCATGGAAAGATGCTACGGGAAGGCGGAGATCAGCGAACGCCACCGTCACCGCTACGAGTTCAACAACGACTACAGGGAAATACTGCAGTCCGCGGGACTGGTGCTGTCCGGACTTTCTCCGGACGGCCGGCTGGTCGAAACGGTGGAACTCCCGGACAGAGATTTCTTCGTCGGCGTCCAGTACCACCCGGAATTCAAGTCCCGTCCGAACAGGCCGCATCCGCTGTTCCTCGGATTCATCGGCGCTTCGTTCGAACGGAGGAAAGCGAAGGAAGCGGCGGAATAGGCGAAAAAGTCATCCGAAATACAAAAAATGCGCGGACCGGAAGCGGTCCGCGCGTTTTGTCAAAAGATCAGAAATAGAATGCGGTCTCAGGCGGACGAATGTCCGTCAGAGCGCCGGTGTAGTGGCGCAGGCTGTGCGGCTGATAGGGATGCTCCGCGCACGCTTTTTCGTTCAGCGTGATGCCCAGACCCGGTTTCGACGGGATCTCGATCCGGCCGTTTCTGCTTCGCAGGCATTCGTCCGTGATGTCCGCGCGGTAGACGACGTCGCTGTACATGATCTCCAGAATGCTGAAGTTCTGGCAGCAGGCCGCAAGCTGCAGCGTCGCTGCGTTCGCGACCGGTCCGGACGGATTGTGCGGAGCGAACGGGATATAGTCCGCTTCGGCGAGCGAAGCGATCTTCTTCAGCTCCATGATCCCGCCGGCGTGGGAAACGTCCGGCTGGATATAGTCGACGGCCTTCCTGTCGAGCAGGTCGCGGAAGGGACGCAGTCCGTACAGGCGCTCTCCGGCGGAGATCGCGACGGGGGACTGGTCCTTCACGCGCTTCAGCGCTTCGATATTGTCCGGCGGCGTCGGCTCTTCGAAGAAGAGCGGCTTGAACTGCGCGAGTTCCTTCGCGATCCGGACGGAAGTGGGGATGTCGAACCGGCCGTGCCCTTCGATCAGAAGGTCGACCGACGGTCCGACGGCCTTCCGGACTTCGTCGACGCATTCCAGTGCTTTCGTCAGATCGGCGTTGGAGATCTCGAGGAAACTCTTCCCGAACGGGTCCCATTTCATCGCGGTCACGCCGCGTTTGACGGCTTCCGCCGCCTTCCGGCCGAATTCCTCAGGCGTTTTCGCTCCGGAGAACCAGCCGTTGACATAGATGCGGACGTCGTCGCGCATCCGGCCGCCGAGCAGTTCGTAAACGGGAACGCCGAGCGCTTTTCCCTTGATGTCCCAGAGCGCGCATTCGATGCCGGACAGCGCGGACATCAGCACCGCGCCGCCGCGCCAGTAGGCGTCCCGGTAAAGGTCGTGCGTCAGCTGCTCGATGCGGAAAGGATCCTTTCCGACGAGCGCCTCCTTCGCGTGCTCGACCGCGCCTGTCAGCGCTTTCTCCTTGTATTCCAGCGTCGCTTCGCCGACGCCGTCGATGCCTTCGTCGGTATAGACCTTGATGAATACCCAGTTCGTGCGGAAGCAGTCCACGACGAACGTCTTGACGTCTGTGATCTTCATGATGTTTTTCCTTTCCCGATCTCGTAAGGAACGAAGTCTTCCATGACAAAGCGGTTTTCGTACGCGAAAACGTCCGGCTTCAGGTCGTCCATCATGCCGTAATGAACGGGTATCGCGTGCCTCGCTTTCAGGATCCGCGCCAGACGCGCGGCGTCGGAAGCGTTCATGTTGTTGCCGCGCCCGTTGACGGGCAGAAATAGGAAATCGACGGTTCCGAAGGGCACTTTCAGCTCCGGATCCAGCAGCGTGTCTCCGGTGACGACGAGATTAGCTTCGTCCGTTTCGAGGGCGAATCCGACCGCGTACGGGTCCGAGTGACGCGCGGTCAGGGCGGTGATCGAAAAACCTTTTTCCGTCCATACGACGCCCGGAGAGACGAGCACGAGATTGTTCTTTTTCATTTCCTGTTCCCGGACGAGGCGCTCCCACACGCTGCGTGGAGACAGGACGGTGACGTCCGATCTTCCGCCGGCCAGCCGGCGAACGGTCTCGGGATCGTAGTGATCGATGTGGTCGTGGGTCAGGAGCAGGAGATCCGGCCGGAGATCCCAGACGGCGTCCGGCACACTAAATTTGCGGTGAACGCCGGAATCCGGGAACGCGCTGTCCGTGAAATACGGATCGATCAGGACCAGCGCGGTGTCTGTCTGAACGGCAAGCCCTGCCTGCCCGAGCCGCGTGACGATCATCTGAAATTCGCCCCGCCGTTGACGTCGAGGGTCGCGCCGGTCACGTAGGACGCTTCGTCGCTCGCGAGATAGACCGCGGCCGCGCCGACGTCCTCGGGACGCCCGAGTCCGAGCGGGATGCCCGCGCCGAGTTCCTTCACCCCTTCTTCGCCGTGCGTCTTCAGGAGCAGTTCGGTCAGGATGAGTCCCGGAGCGATCGCGTTGACGGTGATGTTCAGCGGCGCGCCGGTCCTCGCCATGGATTTCACGATGCCGATCTGTCCGGCTTTCGTCGCCGCGTAGTGGATGTGTCCGAACAGGGCGCCGCGCTCCGCCACGACGGAAGAGATGAAGATGATCCTTCCGTATTTCTGGTCGCGCATCATTTCCATCGCCTGCTTGCTGCAGAGCATGCCGCTGGTCAGGTTCGTCCGGATGATGCGATCCCAGTCTTCCTTGGTCATTTCGAAAACGTCCTTGTCCTGGGAGGTCCCGGCGCAGTTGACCAGGATGTCCAGCCGCCCGAATTCCTTCCGGATCCGGTCGAACATGGCGAGGACCTGATCCTCTTCGCCGACGTCCGCCTGCATGACGGCGGCTCTGCCGCCGTTCGCGCGGATCTCCTCCGCGGTCTTTTCCGCCGCGCCGACGCTGTTCGCGCAGTTCACGATGACGGTCGCGCCCTGTTTCGCAAACGCGAGAGCGATGCCTTTTCCGATGCCTCTGGACGATCCCGTCACAAGGGCGATCTTTCCTGTCAGATCAAACATACCTTTACCTCCTGGGGCTTCATTGCAATTTTGGTTTCGCGTTTTCCGCCATCCGCCGGATCGCGGCAGACGGCCGTGAAGGAAGTGTCTTTTTCCGAATTGTTCCAGAGCGCGAGGATCTTCCCGGATCCGTCCGCGTTCTCGAAGACGCCGTATCCGATCTGCGAAGGCGGTTCCGGATGCTCCTCGTAAACGTATCTTCCTTCGTAGAACCAGGCGCCGTATTGTTCTTTCAGCGCGAGGATGCGCCTGATTTTTTCCGCCAGGTCCGGGAGCTCGCTCAATTGCGTCCGCCCGCGCCAGGGGGAGACGTCCAGCCGGTACCCGCGCACGAACGCGTGCCCGAGCGCGGCGTCCGTACCTTCCTTGTCGTCGTGGACGAACCGGTCGGTCTGGATGATCTCGGGGAAGGTGCGCTGGAACATCTGCGGGAAACAGCCCGGAACGTAGACCGCGCCGGTCTGGATGCCGTGGATGTAGTGGACGTAGGGAAGGATCATGTCGTTGACCATCTCGGTCCCGATCGCCTTTCCTTCCGGACACGCGGCGTACATCCTTTTGAACGCCTCCACGCGCCATTCTTCGCAGGCATCCGCCCGCGCCCCGTGAAAATGTGATTCGTTGAAGCAGGGGAGCGGCGCGGCGCCGCCGATCTGGTCGAAGAAGGCGGAATCGCATCCGTAGTCGAATTTCATTTTCTCATGCGAGAGCAGGAGATCCTGCCACTCTTCGTTCGCCGGACAGGCGGTCACGAAGGATTTGTATCCGAACGCGCGCAGTGTGAGCCCGTCGTTCCCGAACCGGTAGTGGTCGCGGTAGTCGTTTCCGTCGATGTCGATCCTGCAGACGCGTTTGCCGACGGCCCTGTAATAGTCGGTGTTGACGTCGATCAGCTGGCCGTTCGTGTACAGGGCGACATATCCGCCCAATTCGCGGATCTCGCGGATCGCCTTCCGCAGTTCTTCTTCTCCGCCGAGGCCGTCGTCAGGCTCGTAGACCGGATACCCGTTGTCGAACCGTCCCTTCCACCATCCGAAGACCATCAGCATGTTGAGCCCGTATTTCGCGCCGTTCCTGTAGACCTCGGGAAGGTCCGCGTACCGGAACAGGATCTCGCCGAACTGGTGGCGGAGGATGATCCGCTGCCACCCGGTGATCTTTTTCACCCAGTCCGGGACGGCCGGGGGCCTGTACCATGTCTTCCGCGCGTATCCGCCGTAGATGTCCGAGCCCGCGGTCCAGTCTCCTTCGCAGAGCGCGAGGAAGCAGTCGCTGACGGGTACGGTCTCGCCCGGTTTGACGAACGGGTACTGGGAGATCGCGAGCAGCAGGCGCGGGTCGGCGTTCCGCGGGGACACGCCCGCGTCGAGCGAGCAGATGTGCAGAACGGGACTGTGGCGGCCGAGATAGAGGAACCGGTTTCCGGTCTGGAGGCCGAACCAGCTCATCGCGGCGTCTCCCGGATAGCGCATGGAATTCCATACGACGTGATTGTCCGAAGCGATGTATTCGGTGTGGCAGACGCGTTTGATCCGGTTCCAGGGATCGGGCGTCTTCCAGCCGAGTCCGTTCATCTGATACAGAACGTCGGACCCGTTGTCTTCTCCGCATCCGTGCGACAGGTCCATCAGGGGCATCTGCAGTTCGTTGATCCGGACGGACGATTCCGGGCCGTTTTCGAAAGACGCGCTGAAAAGGAATCCGGGGCGCACCGAAGTTTCGGCTCTGACGGTCAGCGTCAGACGCACGGAAAAAGAGCGCCCGCCGTCGGAAACCAGCCGGTCGTAGACGACCGTCAGGACGTTTCCCTGAAGGACCGCGCGCCCGTTCTGGCGGGATGACCGCACGGTCATCTCGCGCTCGTACCCGTCGTCGGCGTAACAGCGCCAGAAATCCGCGTCCGGGCTCTCCCGCAGGCAGGTGCCCGGGGATGTCCATCCGACGCGGTTTCCGTTTTCCGAGAGATGAAATGTCAGAGGTCCGGATGTCAGAGAAAGCATGCCCGTCTGTGCCTCCCTACCTCTGGACGCGGCCGCTTCCGCCGCCGGAAGCCAGCGCTCTGACTTCCTGAACGGAGACCATGTTGTAGTCGCCTTCCACGGAATGCTTGAGACAGGAGGCCGCGACCGCGAAATCCACGGACGTCTGCGGGTCGTCTCCGCTGACCATGGAATAGATGAGGCCGGCGCCGAAACTGTCGCCGCCGCCGACGCGGTCGACGATATGGATGTCGTATTTTTTCGAGAAATACGCGTTCCCGCCGGTATACAGGAGTGCGCTCCATCGGTTGTCGTTCGCGGACAGGCTCTCGCGGAGCGTGATCGCGACGGCTTTGAATCCGAATCTGTCCGTCAGACGGGACGCGACTTCGATGTAACCTTCCTTGCTAAGCCTTCCGCTTTCGATGTCGGAATCGGCCGATTCGATGCCGAAGACGTCTTTCGCGTCCTCTTCGTTCGCGATGCAGACGTCGACGTATTTGCAGAGTTCTGTCATGACCTGTCCCGCTTTCTCGCGCGTCCATAGTTTTTTGCGGTAGTTCAGGTCCGTGGAGACGGTGACGCCTTTCTCCCGCGCGGCTTTGCAGGCCCGCAGGGCGGTTTCCGCGCAGTTGTTGGAGAGGGCGGGCGTGATCCCGGTGACGTGAAGCCAGAAAGCGCCTTCCAGGATCCGTTCCCAGTCGTATTCCGACGGTTCCGACCCGGCGAAGGAGGATCCGGCGCGGTCGTAAATGACCTTGCTCGGACGCTGGCTCGCGCCCTTTTCGCAATAATAGATGCCGACGCGGCTGCCGCCGCGGCGGATCTCGGACGTATCGACGCCGAATTTCCGCAGGGAATTGACCGCCGCCTGTCCGATCTCGTGGGATGGCAGTTTCGTGACGAAGACAGCCTGTTCGCCGAAATTCGCCAGGCTGACGGCGACGTTCGCCTCGGCCCCGCCGAACGTGGATTCCAGTTTTTCCGCCTGGACGAAGCGGAGGTATCCCTCCGGCGCCAGACGCAGCATCAGTTCTCCGAGCGTTACGATTTTATGCATTTCAGTTTTTCCACCAGCGCGGCGGTGTTCGCTCTGATGTCTCCTTTCAGAAGGAATGTGCCTCCGACGGCCTGCACTTTGTCAAAAGAAAGATATTCTTCGAGGTTGGACAGATCCACGCCGCCGGTCGGAACGAATCTGACCTGCGGGAACGGCGCGGACAGGGCGCGGACGGCGTTCAGACCGCCGTAGACGTTGGCGGGGAAGAACTTCAGCACGGTCAGTCCGAGCGAAATTGCTTTCATGATCTCCGTCGGCGTGACGCATCCGGGAATGTACGGGATCCCGTTTCCGCGGCAGACCCGCGCGGTCTCCTCGTCCAGCCCGGGGGAAACGATGAATTTCGCTCCGGCGCCGATCGCCTTGAGACACTGCTCCGCGTTGACGACCGTGCCTGCGCCGATGCACATGTCAGGGAAGGCTTTTACGCCCGTCCGGATCGCCTCTTCGGCGCACTGCGTCCGGAAAGTGATCTCCGCGACCGGGAGTCCGCCGTCGCGGAGAGAAGCCAGCGTGGGGATCGCGTCTTCGATCCGCTTGATCGTGACGACGGGAATGAAACGGAAGCTTTCCACGCCGGGATGTTCAGTCACTGCCATAAGCTCTCCTCAGTTCTTTCCTTCCGCGACGCCCGCGGGCGTGCCCGCCTGGCTGGCCGGAATGAAGTATTTTTCCGCGTATCCGGCGTAGGCGGACTGGTAGGTCTCGCTCTGCGTCCGGACGGCGCTCAGATAACGGTGCATGTCCATTTCGTCGTGCCTGGTTTCCAGAATGCATCCGGCGATGTTGGAACAGTGGTCGGAAACGCGCTCCAGATTGGTGAGGATGTCCGACAGGACGAATCCGTGCTCGAGCGTGCACTCGCTCTTCTGGAGCCGGATGGTGTGGTTCAGGCGGATCCGCTCGCGGCAGAGGTCGATGACCTGTTCCAGCGGCTCCACGAGCTCTGCGTCTTCTCCGCTGTTTTCCAGAAAGGATTTAAGGGTCAGCGCAAGGATGTCGTCGACGGCCTGCTCCAGGACCGCGAGTTCTTTCCGCGCGTCGGAAGAAAACTTGATGTTCTTGTCGCGGATCTCTTCCGCGGATTCGACGAGGTTGACGGAGTGGTCGGAGATCCGCTCGAAGTCTCCGATCAGACGGAGCAGCATGGCGGCTTCCGCGCCCGCCTTCTCGTTGATCGGCTGCGCGGAGATCTTGATCAGATAGGAGCCGGCGTGGTCTTCGTACTGGTCGATCAGATCCTCCTGCTCCCGAATCTTCTGCGCGGTCTGCGCGTCATAGGAGAACAGGATCCCGATGGCTTTGTGCATGCAGTCGACGGCTTTTTCGGCCATTTCCTTGACAACGTTCTCGCAGTTCGCAAGCGCGAGTTCCGGCGTGGTCAGCATGTGGTCGTCCAGGCTGCGGAAGGGGCTGTCCTCGTTTTTTCCGCGCTTCCCGCGGGTAACCAACCCGGTCAGTTTGATCAGCGGCTTCGAGAAGGGGAGCGCCAGGAGCGCGGCCGCGAGGTTGATCAGCGTATGGATCAGCGCGATATCGGTAATGCTCGTCGCCTGGCTCAGAATGGGCAGGGCGAACACGGCGACGGCGAGATAGAAGAGTAGAACGACGGCCGTCTTGAAAATCAGATTGAAAGTCAGATGGATCAGGGCTGCGCGCTTCGCGTCGCGCGGAGCGCCGATGGACGCGATCATGGCAGTGACGCAGGCGCCGAAGTTCTGGCCGAGGATCACGGGAACGGCGATGCCGAACGTTATCTTTCCGGTCACGGACAGCGCCTGAAGGATACCGACGGAGGCGGAAGAAGACTGTATGATGGCGGTCAGGCCTGTTCCGACCAGCACGCCGAGGACGGGGTTGGTGAAGGCGGTCATGGCGGATGCGAATCCTTCCGATTCGCTCAGGCCGGAAACGGCGCCGGACATCGCGGAGATGCCGAACATCAGAACGGCGAACCCGAGGAGGACCATTCCGATCTCATTGCGCTTGCGCCGCTTGCTGAAAATGACGAGGACGATGCCGATCAGCGCCAGGACAGGGGTGAAGGACGTCGGTTTCAGAAAACGGATCCAGACGACGTCCGAGTCGATCCCGGACAGCGAAATGATCCACGCGGTGATCGTGGTACCGACGTTCGCGCCGAGGACGATGCCGAAAGACTGCTGCAGCGTCAGCATGCCGGCGCTCACAAAACCGACGACCATCGCCGTTGTCGCGGAGGACGACTGGATGACGACAGTCACCATCATTCCGAAAAGGAATCCGCGGATCGGCGTTCCGGCGAACTTCAAAAGCAGAGCGCTCATTTTCCGGCCGGCGCACTGTTCCAGGTTGGTGCTCATCAGGCGCATGCCGAGCAGGAACATGCACAGTCCGCCGATCATTGCCAAAATATCAAAAATATCCAAGTCTTCACTTCCTCTGTCCGGTGATTCGAAACGGAAATCGGGCATTTGCCCAATCTCTTCCAACTATCATTATACTTGATACGACGCGGGTTCGCAAGTCTTTTCATGCGAAGAAAAGAAAAAACAGGAAGGCGCGGCGGTCGAAAGAAAATGAAAAAAAAGAAAACGCGCCGCATGCGGCGCGTCGGGATGGCTGCAGAAGGTCATGCGTAGCATTCGGGCTTCAAAACACCGATGAAAGGCAGATTGCGGTAGCGTTCGTCGAAATCCAGACCGTACCCGACGACGAATTCGTTCGGACATTCGAATCCGACGACGTCCGCTTCAAACGGAACCTCTCTGCGTTCCTTTTTGTCGAGAAGGGTGACGACTTTGAGAGACGCCGGCTTGCGGGAGAGGATCTCTTTCGTCAGCAGCGACAGCGTGTTGCCCGAGTCGACGATGTCCTCGACGATGACGACGTGACGTCCGCAGAGATCGACGGTCGTGTCCTTCTTGATCACCAGCTCGCCGCCGACCGTCCCGTTCCGGTAGGAGGACGCAGCCATGAAGTCGACCTGGAGCGGGATCTTCACTTCCCGGATCAGGTCTGTATAGAACAGGATGACGCCTTTCAGAACGCCGAGAAAAACAGGGTTCTTCCCGTCGTATTCGGAAGTCAGCAACTGTCCGAGTTCCGAAACGCGTTTTTGAATGTCCTCCTCTGAAAACAGCACTTTTGCGATGTTTTCATGCGTGCAGACCGGTTTGTCGTTATGGTTGCGATTACAGCCCATGGCCGTCCCCTCCTTTTTCTGCTCATGCGCGGAAATAACACACTTCATTATACCCTTCTTTCAAAGGAAAGTCAACCTCGGTTTTTGCCGGACCGGAATTTCGGTATCTGTCAAGAAGATTGCTGGCAAAATCTTTTTTCACAAAATTGGCATTTTTTTATAACGGGCAAAAAAACGCCCAAAGTTTACGAGTCAGAGCTTTCTCCGAAAACGAAAGCATAGAACCGCTTTCTTATGTGCTCAGTCGTCTGATGTAAAAAATGATTTGTTGAGAATTTTCGAAAAAGACGGTCTAACTGGGATTATACTTTAATTGAAAATCCTCGGATGTTTTTTTACGAAGCTGGCACCGACGTTTCATAAAGTTTTCCTTGATATGTAAGTCCCGGTTTGGTATAATCCCAATAGAGCAATCATTTGGAGGCTTTGTATGCGAACCTGTTCATTGGAAGCGAAGAAATAGTCACAACTCCAACACACCCATTTTGGGTAATAAACGCCGAATGGTGTAGTGCGATTGAGATCCGCGCCGGAGATATTATAAAGCTTGCCGATGGCTCGACGGTCACAGTTACTTCCACAGAGTATGAAAAACTTGATTCGCCTGTTAAAGTATTCAATTTTGAAGTTGAAGATTTCCATGCTCATGTATCTGGTAATGGCCCAAATACTACCGTTGGACTTAATCGTATGCCAATGAGAGGGCATAAATACTTCAGCAAAAAACAAGAGATGATTATAAATGAGCATTGGGAGGAGATTGAGCGTGGAATCCAACAATACTTTCCATAGAACAGCTGATGTATTCTGCGCAAGAATTATAAATGACAAAAGTTTTAGATTAAAGGTATATAATATAGTACAACACGATAGAGATTATATCAAAGATAATTTTTCAGGGCGGCTGTCAGAAGTTCTTCTAATTAAACTTATCATTCGCAGTTATTTTGACCAGAAAATTCGAGAAATGCTTCCACTTGTTGTTGATAGCATATCAAACGACAGTATTTCTAATGCGGTGTTCAAAAAATTACGTTTGTATAAATGGCGAAAGACAAGAGAAGATGTTGTTGTTGCTCTTTGTCACAAAAAACTCCCCGTCAACATGTTAAAAGAGCTATGTCGTTTAAATAAATGTTTTGAATGCTATTTTGAATTAGCGATTGAAATCTATAGTAATGAACTGCATACTGTCGCAGAATTGCAAGAGGTTATGTGTATGTTTTTGGAGTCACCGTTTGCAGAAATGCTTCCGGAACTCTTAAGAGAGATGGAATCGTATAAAATGAATGACAAGGATAAGAACACTTTAATACAAATGCTATGGGAATCGGACGGGCCCCGAAAAATGAGATAGATTGGATGGGCCACGAGTTGACGAGAGAAAACCAATGGAAGAGGCATTTTTGCCACGAAAATGGAACCGATTTTCGGACAACCATCACAAACATATGGAAATCTATCGAGTTTGACGCAAGTTTGTCTGGAATAATCCGGGCAGAAGGACTCGCAATTTTTAAGGAACGGGCAATTCTTGCAATCGTCTTTGCACACCTTTCCTTCACATAAGCGCTTGACTTTACAGCTTTTTAGATGCTTGCAGGTTTTGCGTTTGGTATGGTTTTTCAAAAAAATGCGATTCCGCTTTAATTCCCTGGACACCGTAGTTGGACTTACATTTATGCGCTCAGCAATATCTGTCTGACGATGTCGAAACTTAACTTCTTCGAGAATGATCCTCCTTTGGTTGAGTACTAGATGCGAAAAGATGCGATTACTTATCAAATCAGACAAGTCGTGGTGGGGATGACTTTTCATAATAACTTGGCAAATAATCAACCGACCGATTACAACATCATGCAAGACTCATTTTAACCCGCTTGACAAACTAAATGCAAGTTTCAAAACCCAACTTGCATTAACCCTCTTCAAACTTGCATTAACTCTGTCAAGTCACAAATGCCCGAAAAATGCACGAACGGTCGCCGTATTTGTCTGTCTCTACTTGAAATAGCGTCCGGATTGCGATATACTTGGGTCGGGAAGAAGATACCAGCGAGGTGCATTGGTTATGAGAATTCTGAATCATGAAACCGTTTATGATCTGATCGTCGCCGGCGGCGGACTGACAGGATGCGCGGCAGCGATCGCCGCTGC
>CACZRJ010000225.1 GCA_902783535.1 uncultured Ruminococcus sp.
CGTATCGATGGCGCCGAACTACGATAACAACATTGCGCTGATCTCACGCGGATACCTGAACACGACCGACCGCAGTCATGACGGACTTGTCGGTTTCTTCCGAGGCTTCCTCCGGGACAATCCACGGGCGAAGGAGTTGTATCAGAACATGGAGTTCCCGACCATTACGGAAGAAATCATTAATGAGTGTCTTGATGATATTCCCATCGAAGCAGACCGCGACTTTATTCGGGCGTTTATTCTGAACGGTCAGAGTACAGTACAAGAAGCCATTTGGGAAGACATGGGAGAAAACGAAACAGAAGATGAGTCATTCAACCTGACAATGTAAGACGGAGGTAGCCATGCAGCAAAAAGAATGCCTCACTGATCTGTATGAGCAGGGCTTGCCGGACTATTTACAGCATGATCTGGCCGCCTACAAGGATGGGCTAAAGACACGGAGTTCACAGGTTTTGAAGCACAAATAATTATCAGCTACAGAACAGGCGTCGCCGGGAACGTTTCCGAAAACATCAGACTGCAGAACCAGGACGAGACGGCGGTATACGGTACGGACAATTACTATTGGGATGCCGAAAGCAGGAGCGCGAAAAACGCAGACGGCGAAACAGTGTCCGACGACTGGTTTGTAAGCCTGGATACCTCGCTTGTCCCGACCAGAAACGCGGACGACGCCATTGACAGACACGGGCTTCTGGTGCCGGTTTCCGAGCAGAGTTTGCCCGGGGATGATCCTTCGGATGCTCCGAAGGACGATCCTTCGAGCGGCGACAAACCGTCACCGCCTGCGCCAGGAGACGACAGCAATCTTCTGATTTTCGGAACGCTGCTGGTATTGGCGGCGCTGTCGATCCTGCTGCTGATCCGGCGGGACAGAAAAGCCTGAAGAAGGCATCGAATCACTTTTCAAGGAGGCCAGCCATGATATTTTCGTCTCTTTTTCAAAAGCAGAAAATAGAATCTTTTGAGACCGTCCTGCTCCGCACGACCGGCATGCGTTATGCGACAGAATACGAG
Source organism: uncultured Ruminococcus sp. (assembly GCA_902783535.1). GTDB lineage: Bacteria > Bacillota > Clostridia > Oscillospirales > CAG-382 > Coliplasma. The sequence continues at coordinate 1,021 of CACZRJ010000225.1, forward strand.
ATCACGGTCAGGGGCGCCGACGCGACCGTTTCGCAGTATGAGATCGTCTACCGGGACGGAAAAGACGTCCGGGATCTGAGGAGAAGCGCGCTGTGCGGGGCGGCCCGGATCGTCAGGCTGATGAACGACTGCGGCGTCCTGTCGTGGGACGGGTTTTACGGAAAACACCCGAAGGGCGTCAGGGACGGAACGATGTTCACTTTCGACGCGACCGTCAACGGAGAAAAAAGGATCCGCGCATCGGGGTCGCAGAACTTTCCGAAGCACTTCCGCGAGTTTATGGACGGGCTGCGTGAAATTCTGGAGGGCGGCGAATCGAATGGCCGCACCTCACTGGAATAGGGCCTTTCCTGCCTCACGAAACCATTGAAAAAGGAGCTGAAGCGCATCATGCCTTCAGCTCCCTTTTGATTTGTTTTGAAAACCGGACCGTATTCCGTCAGCGTTTCAGAAGCGGAAGCGAAGCCGCCGCCACCGACTGCCCGACTCTGCGGCTGGACTCGTCCGGAATATGAAGCCGGACCTGTTTCGCAAGCTCCGGGAATTCCTTGTCCAGGACTTCCTGCGCTCTGGCAAGCAGGATCTCGCCGCCTTTTCCGGAGGTCACGCGTCCCATGATCAGGACATGCTTCATGGAATAGAACTCGGCATAATACCCGATCGCATATCCGAAATAGCAGCCGATCGTGTCGTAGATCTTTGCGGCTCTCTCGTCGCCTTCAGCCATCGCTTTCTGAACAACTTTCAGCTTCTCCGCAGGCGTAAGGTTCGGATCCAGCTCGATGCCGGCGGCCGGCGCGAGTTTGATGACGCCGTCCTGCGAGAAATACTTCACGCCGCACCCGTAGTCGCCGGACCACTCGTCCACCATGGCGTCCCTGCAGAAGTCGACCGGGACGAATGCCAGCTCGTTCAGCCAGCCCGTGATGTTTCCGTCAGGATCGACATATCCGCCTGCTTCCGACGTTCCCATGGCGACGCCGAGAACGGAGTCGTCGTTCAGGTCCATCGCTCCGGCGAGAGCCGTTACGTCGCC
>CACZRJ010000226.1 GCA_902783535.1 uncultured Ruminococcus sp.
AGCGTAACATCGATCCTGTAAGGAACTTCAGACTCTTCCGCTTCTGCGAGAGAAACCAGACGTTTATGTTTCGTTACGGCATCGCAGGCGTTGGAAATCACTTCACGGATAAAAATATCTTTTTCGGAGTAAAGCCATTTCTTGATGATCGGAAAAAGATGCTCGGTGTTGACGGATAAAGAACCTTTTTGCATAATGTTTCACTACCCTTTCTTTGTAAAATCCATCTTTTAGAGAATACGCTCAAATTGTGAATAAATTGTTGATTCCTGATAGAAGAAATGTAAAATTGGCACTCATATTTATAGAGTGCCAATAATTTTCTAATTGAAACAGAATCACGCCTATTCATTCTCGCCGAAAGAGCAGCTGACGTCTTCCGCGTTTGCGAAATCCTCATCAAACATCTCGTCCATGGCTTCAAAGTCCCGGTTGATCGATTCGCTGAGCTTTTTTTCTCTGAGCTCGGAAAGAACGAGCAGAGCTCCGCTGACGCCACCTACGGCAGAAAAGACGGCGAGCGTTTTCGCAAGGCTTCTGGAGCGGTTCCAATAGGCGATGAAGAGCACGAAAAAGATGAGGGATTGTCCCATCAGACAGATGCCGGCGATCACTTTTGCTTTCTTAATCATTTTGTTTCCACCTTTCTTCATTGTCAGTCACCGTTATTGTTCAGTCCCTTTGCAGGACAGTTTCAGATATTCGTTGATAAAATCGTCCAGTTCGCCGTCCATGACAGCCTGGATGTTTCCGGTTTCCCAGTTCGTCCGGTTGTCTTTGACGAGCGTATAGGGCATGAATACGTATGAGCGGATCTGACTTCCCCACTCGATGTTCATTTTATTTCCGGCGATGTCTTCGATCCTGTCAAGATGCTCTCTCGTCTTGATCTCAAGCAGTTTGCTTTTCAGCATACGCATAGCCGTTTCTTTGTTCTGGACCTGGGAGCGTTCCGTCTGACAGCCGACAACGATCCCGGTCGGCTTGTGCGTGATGCGGATCGCAGAGTCAGTCTTGTTGATGTGCTGTCCGCCAGCACCGCTGGAGCGGTGAGCGACAACTTCGATGTCTTCGTCCCTGATCTCGATATCGTTATTCTGATCGTCAAATTCAGGCAGGACCTCTACGGAAGCAAAGGAAGTATGGCGTCTGCCTGAGGAGTCGAACGGAGAAACGCGGACAAGACGATGCACGCCGTTTTCGCTCTTCAGATATCCGTATGCGTTTTCGCCCTCGATCATGAAGGAAACGCTCTTGATGCCGGCCTCGTCTCCGTCAAGGTAGTCAAGCACTTTCAGACGGAATTTCTTTCTTTCTGCATATCTGGTATACATCCGGTAAAGCATTTCCGCCCAGTCCTGAGCTTCGGTTCCGCCGGCGCCCGGGTGGATGCTCAGTATCGCGTTGTTGCCGTCATACTCGCCGCAGAGAAGAATGTCAATTCTCTGCTTCTCATATTCCGCATTGACTTTTGCGAGCTCGTCGAGGACCTCCTGAACCATGCTTTCGTCGTCTTCCTCGATCGCCATGTCGATGAGGACGCCGATGTCGTTGAACATCCGGCAAAGATGCTGATAGTTGTCCTGCAGAGACTTCTTGACTTTCAGCTGCTTCAGGATTTTCTGCGACCTCTGAGGATCGTCCCAGAATCCCGGCTCGGCAGTGGTCATCTCAAGGTCATGCACCTCTTTGACGAGCGTATCGTATTTTATTGAATCTTTCAGGTCGTCGATTCCCCTTTTCAGATCGCGCAGGGAAAGCTTTGCCTGCTCCAATTGAATCAGCACTTGACATACCTCGTATTTCTTCATATCCCGGGACGCTTCGTCACAGGTCGTAATGATTATAGACAAATGCCGTTCTTTTGTCAAGACGGGAAAAAGCAAAAAAGGCATTCCGAAGAAAGCCTTTTTTGATCGTTCCTGTAAGCCGGGTTCTGTGATCAACAATCATCTATCTTGTTCGCATGTCGCCATGCGAATCTTTGCCACTCCTGAAGCAGCCGAGCAAGCTATTGCTTCGTTGGGTGTTGCTCCGGATAGGGTTTACATGGCCATGCAGTCTCCTGCATGCCGGTGAGCTCTTGCCTCGCCTTTCCATCCTTACCGCTTGACGCGGCGGTTTCTTTCTGTTGCACTGGCCCTGAAGTCGCCTTCGGCAGACGTTATCTGCTATCCTGCTCTGCGGAGCCCGGACTTTCCTCACACGAATAAATTCGCAGCGCGATTGTTCGGAACGGTGTAGTAAGGATAACACACGGCATGAAAAAAGTCAATAAGAATCCATCCGTCTTTCGGAAAGACTATTGATTATTATGCGAAAAGGCGTATAATCTTAAGTACATCAAAACAAAGGAAACTGTAGCATGCTAGATCGATATTTATCAAATTTCAAAGGGAAAACCGTCGGCTTCATCGGGCTTGGCATCAGCAACCGGCCGATTTTTGACGCCATGCTTGAAAACGGGATTCATTGCATCGTTCGGGACAAAAAGCCGCTTTCGGAACATCCTGATTTCAGAACATACGAAGGAACGGGCGCACAGTTTGTCTGTGGAGAACATTACCTGGATGATATTCACGAAAATGTCATGTTCCTCTCTCCTGCCGTCCGCCCGGACATTCCTCAACTGCTGGATGCCGAAAGGAACGGAACAAAAATGACTTCTGAAATGGAGGAGTTTTTTGAGAACTGTCCCTGCAGAACGATCGGCATCACCGGAAGCGATGGCAAAACGACGACAACGACGCTGATTTCACTTCTTCTGAAGGCGTCGGGACATCGCGTGTTTCTCGGAGGAAACATCGGAGCAAACCTTCTGGTCAGTCTTGACGAGATGCGTCCGGAAGATTACGCAGTGGTTGAGTTGTCCTCTTTTCAGCTTTTTAAAATGCGCAGATCTCCTGATGTTGCAGTCGTCACAAACCTTTCACCGAACCACCTTGACTGGCACGGAAGCATGGAGGAATATCAGGCGGCAAAAACCAATATTCTGAATTTCCAGAATGAGCATGGAATCGCCGTCTTCAATCTCGACGACCCTCATACTTCCGAATTTGCAGAGAAAGCAAAAGGCGCAATTCGGTATATTTCCGGCGAGAAACGGCTTGAGAACGGTGTATGGTTCGATGGGAAAGGCCTGCATGACGGAGATAAGCTGATTCTGAAAGACAGCGATATTCTTGCAGTCGGACGTCATAACCGGTACAACTACGCCGCTGCGTTTTCCGCGGTCAAGGATGTTCTGACGGAGGATGATTTGAATAATGTCGCCCGAACCTTCCGCGGTGTCGAGCACAGGATCGAGTTCGTCCGTGAACTCAAAGGCGTGAAGTTCTTCAACTCGTCGATCGATTCAAGCCCGTCGAGGACGAAAGCCTGCCTCAGCAGTTTCAAAGACAAGGTCATCGTCATTTGCGGCGGATATGATAAAAAGATCCCGATGGACCCGCTCGGCCCTCTTTTCCGTGACAAGGTGAAGTATGCCGTGCTTTGCGGTGCGACGTCGGAAAAGATCAAACTGGCGCTGGAAGAAGCGGGCTTCCGCTCGTACGAGGTCGTCGATGATTTTGAGAAAGCCGTAAATGCCGCTTGCAAAAAGGCAGTTCCGGGAGACAGCATTGTTCTCTCCCCCGCGTCCGCCAGCTTCGATCAGTTCAGAAACTTTGAAGAACGCGGAAACAGATTTAAACAAATCGTTTTAAAGCTCAGCTAGATTAATACAGAAAGGACAGCCATCTATGAACCGAATTTTTGAAATCGCCGCCGGTCTGACGCAGGTTCCTGGTGTTTCCGGAGAAGAAGAGCGTTCTTTTCCCTACCTGAAGGAAACCTTTGGTCACCTGTTTGACGAAGTCGGCGTGACTCCCGTTTCATCGTTCTACGGTATCAGACATTCCAAAAAGCCGAATGCGCCGACAATTCTGATGGATGCGCATCTTGACACCATCGGATTTGTCGTGACCGAATGCTGCGACGGCGGCTTTCTGAAGGTCCTGCCTGTCGGTGGGACCTCTGAAAAGATTCTGCCGGCTTCAGAAGTCTGGATCCACGGAAAAGAAACCATTCAGGGCATTTTTGCAAGCAAGCCGCCGCATCTTCAGGAGCCGGGAGAAGCTGAAAAGCCGATGCGCATGTCGGACCTTTCCATCGATACCGGATTGAACTGTAAGAAAGAGGAATTGGAAAAAATCATTCGCATCGGGACCTATGTCAGCTTCAAGTCTTCCTGTGAAAGGATGAACGGACAATGCGCCGTCAGCCCGTATTTCGACGACAGGATTTGCGCGGCGTCGATCCTTCGTGCGCTTGAGCTTGTAGAGGGAGAAGAGCTGGGTGCGAATATCGCGTTTCAGTTTTCTTCCAGAGAGGAAACGGGCATTGCGGGCGCGAGAACGACCGCCTATCATCTGAATCCGGACTTCGGCTTTGTGCTTGACGTTTGCCACGCATATACCGAAGGGTGCGACGAATCCAGAAAATGTTGCTACATGGGCAAAGGATGCGTCATTTCATATGCTCCGCAGACGACGAGAACGTTTACCGAAGCCGTTCATGCGCTTGCGGTTAAGGAAAAGATTCCGATCCAGCTCATGGGAGAGTCCGGACATACCGGAACCAACTCCAACGCGATCCAGACCGCACGCGGGGGCATTCCCGTTTGTCTTATTTCCGTTCCGCTGAAGAACATGCATACCGCGAATGAGATCGTCGACCTGAGAGACGCAAGGGCTGCTGCTGACCTGCTCGCTGCGTTTCTCCGCAAACTCCCCTATCTTGGAAAGGAGGAAGACTGATGGAGACCTTCTGGAAGATCCTGAAAGATTATTGCGACATCCCTGCTCCGTCCGGACTTGAAAAAGCCGTCAGGCGCCGTATCATCGAAGACATTCGGAACTTCGCCACGGATTATCATACGGATGCCACGGGCAATTTGATCGTATTTAAAAAAGGCAGAAAAGAGAGAAAGAATAAGCTGCTTGTCGCCGCGCATATGGATGAAGTCGGCTTCATGGTCACATACGTCTGCGATGACGGAACGCTCTGTTTTGATACGGTCGGAGGCATCGACCGACGTGTCGTCAGCGGTCGAAGACTGCGTTTCTGCAAGGACGGAATGATTGGCATCGTCGGTTCAAAAGCGATCCATATGCAGAAAAAAGGCGAACGCGGTGTCTGCGAGCCGATTACCGACATGAGGATCGATATCGGCTGCGACAGCAAGGAAGCCGCCGAGAAGCTCGTTCAGATCGGAGACTGCGCCGTATTTGCCACAGACTTTGAAGAATTCGGCGACGGCATGATTAAATCGAAAGCGCTTGACGACCGGTTTGGCTGTGCGCTGATGGTCGATATGATCCGTTCGGACCTCGAATACGATACCTATTTTTCCTTTAATACATGTGAGGAAATCGGCTGCGACGGAGCGAAAGAAGTGTCTTTCCAGGTTCAGCCGGACATTGCAGTCGTCCTTGAATCAACGACAGCCGGAGACGTATGCGGAGTGCCGGACACGATGTGCGCGTGCAAAGCGCGCGGAGGCGCGGTCATCTCACATATGGACAACGGAACCATTTATGACAAGGAACTCGTCAGACTGGCGATGGATATTGCGAAGGAAAACGATATTCCCGCACAACTGAAGAACATTGTGGCGGGAGGAAACGACGCCAGATCATTCCAGACCGGAGCGGCCGGCGCCCGGGTGCTGGCAATCTCCGCGCCGACGAGATATATCCATTCGGCGAGCAGCGTCGTTGCAAAAGAAGATCTGATTTCCGTCGGAAGACTCGTTAAAAAACTGTTGGAAAGGAATATTTGATTATGTTGAATCTGTCTAAAAAATTTCTTCAAGCATTTTCCGTTTCGGGAGCGGAAAACGGATTGGCTGCGATCATCAAGGAAGAGCTGAAGTCTGTTGCAGACGACTGTATCGTCGATCCGATGGGAAACCTGCTGATTATGCGGAAAGGTAAAAACTCCGCCAAAAAGCTCATGATCGCGTCCCATATGGATGAGATCGGATTCGTTGTGACAGGTTTTACCGGTGAAGGCTTTGTCAAAGTCGCACCGATCGGGGGCATCGATGCCATCGCGTCTTCCTTCCATAAGGTCCGCTTTCAGAACGGACTGAGCGGCGTACTCGTCTCAGAATCTGAGGTGAAAGCTGCGGATCTGAACGTTAAAAAGCTTGTTGTCGATATTGGTGCGAAGGATAAAAAAGATGCCGAGAAAAAGCTGAAAGTCGGCGATCTCTGTGCTGTCGCACCTATGTTCCAGAGGCTTTCAGGAAGCAGATATGCCGCGAAAGCGTTCGATGACAGGATCGGATGCGTCGTTTCTGCTTTTGCCGCTCTGCATGCGGAGAAACCCGCGTATGACACCTGGTTCGTATTTACGGTTCAGGAAGAAGTCGGATGCAGAGGATCGAAGACTTCCGCGTTCCGGATCATGCCGGACTACGGCATCGCGCTTGACGTAACGGCGGCGGATGAATGCGGAAACGGGTCCCCCGTGACAAAACTCGGAAAAGGCGCGGCGATCAAAATCAAAGACCGCTCGGTCCTGTGCTCAACGGCAATCGTCGAACGCTTGTCTGCGCTTGCAGAAGACGCTAAGATCCCGTATCAGTATGAGGTCCTTCCCTACGGAGGAACCGATACTTCGTCCATGCAGATTGCAGGTGCGGGCTGTGCAGCGGGATGCATTTCCATTCCGACAAGGTATATCCATTCCCCTGTCGAAACGATCGATATGAAGGACCTGGACGCCTGTGCAAAACTGCTGATCGAATTCATTGAAAAAGGAATCTGATGATGCAAATGTTTTCTGAGAGAGTTTCCCGTCTGGCATCGGAAGCGGAGTCAGATCTTCGTGCTGAATTCGAATATGTTGAGTCGGTCTCACATTACAATACGGAAAAAATACTGCAGATGTTTGAAAAGCACAAACTGTCCGAACGGCATTTTAACGGAACGGTCGGATACGGATATAATGACGACGGACGGGATCTGTGCGACCGGATCTTCGCGGAGTCCATGGGATGCGAAGACGGATTCGTGAGATCGTGTATTCTGTCAGGCACCCATGCTTTGACGATCGCTCTGCAGGGACTTCTTCGTCCCGGCGATGTGCTGTTTTCCGTGACCGGCAAGCCTTATGACACGCTGGATTCCGTCATCGGAATTCAGCCATGCCAAGGCTCACTTGCGGAATTCGGCGTGCGTTACGAGCAACTCGACATGGTCGAAGATTCTTATGTCAATGTAGATGCCGTCCGGGAGAGGTTGCACGAAGGAAACGTCAGAGTCGTTTATGCGCAGAGATCAAAAGGTTACGGTCTCAGAAGGACGCTCACAGTCCATGAACTGAACCGGATTTATGAGATCGTGAAAGACATCCCGGGCACTTTCTTCGTCGTCGATAACTGCTACGGCGAATTCGTTGAGACGGAAGAGCCGAAAGCGGACCTGCTCGTGGGGTCGCTGATCAAGAATCCGGGCGGAGGAATGGCAGAATCGGGCGGCTATCTGGTCGGAACAAAAGAAGCTGTCCTCCTTGCCTCCTACAGGATGTCCGTTCCTGGCATCGGGGCTGAAGTCGGTGCGACGTTCGGAACGACGAAGCAGATTCTGAAAGGACTGTTCTATGCTCCGCATACCGTCTGTCAGGCGCTGAAGACCGCACTGTTTGCTGCCGCGCTGTTCGAGAAGGCGGGATTTAAATGCGAACCGTCTTCAAAAGAGCGCCGGTCTGACATCATCCAGACTGTAGAATGCGAAACACGTGAAAACATGCTGAAATTCTGCAGGGGCATTCAAAGCGGTTCTCCTATAGACAGTTACGTGACGCCGGAAGGCTGGGCGATGCCGGGATACCACGATGAAGTCGTCATGGCAGCCGGTGCGTTCGTACAGGGCTCTTCCATCGAACTGTCAGCGGACGGACCGCTGAGACCCCCTTACCGTGTCTTTCTTCAGGGCGGCCTGACTTACGAATCCGGGAAATACGGAATTATGAGGGCACTCGACAGCTTGCTGTCGTGACCGGAAAACTCAAAATAATCGCTTCCCCGTTCGTCGGAGAAGCGATTATTTCTATTCTATCGGCAGATCGGTCCGGCCTCGGATGATGATCCTGTATCTTCCGGCACGCAGTTCTCTCATAAGAATCTCGTTTGAGAGGATGCGCGTCTCGAATGCCATGCCGCTGTTCCCGAATTTTCTGACGTCGTGAACGTCGCCTCCTCCGGTTCCTGAAAGCCCGTTTTCAAGTGCGAGCGTTTCGGCACGCGGATTTTCTCCGGGAAGATTTCCTTCGTTATAGACCTCCAGCGCATCATACAGTTCCACTTCCGGCGGAGTCTCCGCATCTTCGGGAGCAATATAGTTTCTGTGCCGGAACGGATGCGCTGCGACGAACCATCCGCCGCACCTGTGTACGAAAGCGGATTTTTCGGCAGTCGAATAATAAGGAAACTCCGTCTCGTTCTTTAAGTCGTCGGGCGACAGCCCGTAAATCAAAGCCTCTTTGCCGTGACCGATTCCCGCTTCGACTCCGAACAGAACGTCTATTCCCTCTTTCCGGCCGAGCTCATAGCCTTCCTGCCAGTCGTTCTCGTATCTTTCGACATACTCCCGCCACAGTTCAGTAACTCTGTTCGGATCCATGTCGTCTCTGATCCTGAAATTGAAATGATTTGTGATTACAAAGCCGGCGTATCCGGTTTCTTTTGCTTTGTAAACATATTCGCTCATTCTGGAAACAGCGCACGGACTGCAGGCGACCGTGTGCATATGCATTTCGTATTTAAACATGTTGTTTGCCTATTTCATATGATCTTTTTTATCTCTGATAAACTGTGGACAGAGCAAATGACTCCGCCCGGCGGATCGGCCATCGTTTGATATCTGTCGAACCAAATGCAGGGTATCCCGTAAGCCACAGCACCCTGGATATCGGCTGTAACGGAATCTCCGATCATTAAGGACTCAGAAGGCGCAACGCCATCCATGCGCAGGAAACATGCGTCAAAGAAAGCCGCAGAAGGCTTTTCCGCGCCGACAGATTCAGACACGAAAAGCGCTTCGAAATACGGAAGCATTCCGGCAAGACCCAGACGTTCCTGCTGTTGGGCGAACATTCCGTTGCTCGCGGCGAACAGCCGGTAACGTCCGCTGAGATAATCCAGCAGTTCCCGCGCACCGTCGACCGGGATTGCCGATCGATGCAGCTCGGTTCGGAACGCGTCTTCCATTGCGCCGGCATCTGCATTCAGATGCATCTCGGCCAGTATTGACTTCCATCTGATCCGGAACAGTTCCTCTTTCGTCAACTCTTTCCGCTCGAGACGTTTCCACAACGCGAGATTGCGCACTTCGAACAGATGAAATCGTTCCTCTGAAAAAGGAAGGCCGAACTGAGAAAAAACGCGTTCCATTGCCAAGTGCGCGTTTGCCCGGAAATCGAGAAGCGTATCGTCAATGTCGATCAGAATCGCTTTCAAATGCATCAGGCATGCACCCCGTTTCTTCGTTTGCTGTAGATATGTCAGTATTGTCCCATGACGGAAAGAAGCGTACCGACGCATCTTCAACAACGATCGAATCTCCGTTGCGAAGCCGGTAAACCGGCTCATCCGTTTGAGCAGTCAGCTGCTTGTAAACAGGTGCGCGTTCTTCGGAATAATGACAGATCAGTCTTCCGCGGAAAAGTCCGAGCGCATGAAAGTCCGTCATGCCGCAAGTATTTTCGTCAAATGCGAGAACATGCTTCAAGTCGGTTCCGGCGATATGCGCCCCGCAGCTTCCGCCAATGTAGACGACGCCCTTTTCAGCATATGTTCGTATTGCATCCGAGAACCCGTGACGCAGTATTCTCATATAAGTAGAAAACGTGTTTCCACCGCCGATATACATTGCGTCAATATCCAGGTCGGTGAAGCGCTCCGCATGATAATAGTCAAGGACGATCACATTCTGCTCGGACAAGCCGAACGCGGCGCATCGTTTTTGAAACCTGTCGCTGCGCATTTGCTTGGCGGACGCCTTCTCATTCGGTATGTAAAGGAGTCGGCATTCACTGAGCGGCAATGATAAGTTGTCCTCAATGCATTTCTTTGTGTCAGGCCTTGAAAAATCGTTGGAGGAAAGAATCAGTTTCATAACAACAATTCAAAAGCGAACGTTAGGATTCATCTCTGCCGGTGTCCGCCAGTGGATGCCGCGCTCGTCAAGCAATTCTTTTTTCCGGTCCCATATGCGGGCCGGTTTTTCTTCGTCGAGGATTTTTTCGACGTCATTGATGACAGAAAGATACGCATCGGAGCACTCTACAGGATCGAATCTCAGGACCCTTCGACTGGACAGCGCGGATTGAAATACTTCCTCGAATGCATCTTCCATGTACTCTTCGGCGTACTTCATCAGGTCCGGACAATCGTCGTCGTGATAGTGATTTCTCGATTGGATCGCTCTGAACAGCGGACCGGCCATCTGCATGGAATCGTCTCCGTAAAGCTTTTTGTTCCTTGCGATCAGTTCGACCTGGATGGTGAAGCATTCCGCAGAAGATTTGATCCTGCCCATCTGCTCAAATGCAATTCCCAAAGATTCAGAAAAACGAATCATATCCTCGATGGATTCTTCGGAAACATTTGTACATACGGCATCGGACAAAGATTCAAAAGCCTCGTATACAAGATCGCTGTCTTTCCAGCTGAACGGTTCGCCGGACAGCATCCGAATGTTGAAAAGCGAAACGGCCCGGTCGGAAGAGAAGGCTTTTTCCATGACATTAACCGCGCAACCGCGTGATTTCGGAAGCGACTTTCGCAGCGAGACGCGCATTGTTCAGAACAAGCTGAATGTTCGATTCCAGACTTTTCCCGCACGTGATCTCTTTGATGCTTGCCAGCAGGAAAGGCGTCGTTTCCTTCCCTTTGATGCCCTGTTCTTTCGCTCTTTGCAAAGCAAGATCGATCGCTTTGTCGATCTGAGCGCGATCCATGGAATATTCTTCCGGGATCGGATTGGTCACAAGCATTCCGCCTTCGATGCCGAGGTCTCGCTGCGCCAGAAACGCACGGGCAAGATCTTCCGGACTGTCTGAACGGTAATCTACTCTGAATCCGCTTGTCCTTGTATAGAACGCAGGCAGTTCAGATGTTCCGTATCCGAACACCGGGACGCCGTGGGTTTCAAGGTATTCCAGCGTCAGGCCAAGATCTAAAATGGACTTGGCGCCGGCGCAAACGACCATAACCGGCGTTTTCGATAATTCCTCAAGGTCAGCGGAGATATCCATCGTTGTTTCGGCGCCTCTGTGGACACCGCCGATCCCGCCTGTAGCAAATACCTGTATGCCGGCCATATGTGCAATCATCATTGTAGTCGTAACTGTTGTTGCGCCGTCAAGTTTTCTTGCGCAAAGCGCAGGCAGGTCGCGTCTGGAAGCTTTGATGACAGCAGTTCCCTTCTCACCGAGATAACGGATCTCCTCGATGCTCAGCCCGGCTTTCAAGCGTCCGCCGATAACAGCTATCGTTGCCGGAACAGCGCCTTCATCACGAATAACAGCCTCAACTTTTAATGCCGTCTCATAGTTTTGCGGATACGGCATTCCGTGAGAAATGATTGTGGATTCCAGCGCAACGACAGGCTTTCCCGCGGTCAGTGCTTCTCTGACATCGGAATGTATATCCAAATAGTTTTGATTCATTCTCTTGACCTCATTTCGATCGTGTTCGGCAGTGTGAAAAATGCAACTCATGTTAAAAGTGGATCTTTTTTGAAAAGGTCTTCGCGCTTCCCGGTCTCTTTCGATGCCCGGCCTATCGGCTTATACCGAACCATCCGGATTCGTCCTGAACCCGGGCCGCGGCCGTAACTGGTCCGGAATCTCATGATCTCGGAAATAGGTGTGTTCATCCTCTTCCCCGATCTCCCGCATGACGCGGCAGGGATTGCCCACCGCGACGACACCGGACGGGATGTCCTTTGTCACGACACTGCCCGCACCGATGACGGTATGGTCCCCGATCGTGACGCCTGGAAGCACAATGGCTCCTCCGCCCAGCCAGCAGTTTTTCCCGATTCTGACCGGCGCGTTGAACTGCATCCCCTTTTCGCGCAGTTCAGGCAGAACAGGATGTCCTGCAGTGCACAGAATCACGTTCGGGCCGATCAGGGTATTGTCGCCGATCCAGATGTGCGTGTCGTCCACCAGGGTCAGATTGTAGTTCGCGTAGACGTTGTTTCCGATATGCACGAACTGTCCGCCGAAATTAGCGCGCAGCGGAGGCTCGATATACACGTTCTCACCCATTTCGGCGAACATGTTCCGAAGCGTCTTCTCCCGTTTGCGCAAGTTGGACGGCCGTATCCGGTTATACTGGTAAACCATGTCGAGTCTGCGCAGCTGTTTTTTCTGCAGTTCAGCATCCATCGGGTCGTACAGTTCCCCGCTGTGCTGCAGTTTCGCTTTCTCCATACGGTTAGTCCTTTTGATAAATCAAATTCTGTATATGTCAGACGGCGAAATAGCGTGAAGATCGGACGATTGAAAAACAGATTCCGCTTTTTCAATTGCGTCGGTCTGAACGACCATGAGCGCCTTCCCGGAACGCACGCTGACAAACGCATACATGTACTCGACATTGACCTGCGCAGCGGAAAGCGCGTTTAAAACAGACGACAGTCCGCCCGGTACGTCGTTCATTGCTATAGCGCTGACTTCGGTGATCATTCCTATGATCCCTGCATCGGATAAAACGGATTGTGCTTTCTCGGGATCGTCTACGATCATTCGGACGATGCCGAAGCCGGACGTATCCGCGAGGGAAATTGCGCTGATGTTGATTTCGTTTTCTGCGAGCAGTTTTGTCATGACACACAATTGTCCGGGTTTGTTTTCCAGAAATACTGACAGCTGCTTGATTTTCATTTTTTCCTTTTCCCCCTTAGATTTTTCCTTCACGCTTATCGATCACGCGTTTTGCTTTTCCTTCACTTCTAATGATCGAATTCGGGTTGACCAGATGAACGCGCGGGCTGAGCCCGAGCGCGGACCGGATCTGCTCAGTGATGCTCTTCTCAAGGTTTTCTACAGACTTGACATTGTCTGCAAACAATTCTCTGCTCATTTCAACGAGAACATCAAGCGTGTCCGTATGATTGACGCGGTCAACGATGATCTGATAATTCGGCGTAATGATGTTTCCGGAAACGTGCATCAAGACTTCTTCGATCTGTGACGGGAATACATTCACGCCGCGAATGATGAGCATATCGTCAGTTCTGCCCTGCGGCTTCATCAGACGGACATGCGTCCGGCCGCATCTGCAAGGCGTCCGGTTCAGGCGGCAGATATCTCTTGTTCGGTATCTGATCAGCGGAAAACCCTCTTTTGTAAGCGTTGTCAGAACAAGTTCTCCCGTGCTTCCGTCCGGCAGCCGTTCGCAGGTATCGGGGTCGATGATCTCGGGATAAAAATGGTCCTCCCAGATATGCATTCCGCATTGGTACTCGCATTCTTCTGCAACGCCTGGTCCCATGATTTCGGACAGTCCGTAGATATCATATGCTTTGATATGAAGCGTTTCTTCTATTTTTTCACGCATTTCTTCCGTCCACGGTTCGGCTCCGAAAATGCCGATTCTGAGAGACAACGAGTCGATCATTCCCATGCGTTTCGCTTCTTCTCCGAGATGCATCGCGTAGGAAGGCGTGCAGCAGAGAACGGTCGCGCCGAAATCAGCCATCGTCTGGATCTGAAGAGCGGTATTGCCGGATGACATCGGTATGACGGTTGCGCCCACTTTTTCCGCGCCTCCGTGCAGGCCGAATCCACCCGTAAAAAGACCGTAGCCGAACGAAACCTGGACAATGTCGTCGTCGGTAACTCCGATGCCCGTCAGCATTCTGGCGATGCAGTCAGACCAGACATCCAGGTCTTTGGCTGTGTATCCGACCACGATCCGCTTTCCCGTGGTTCCGGAAGAGGCGTGCGTCCGGACGATGTTTTTCATGGGTACGGCAAACAGGCCGAAGGGATAATAATCCCTCAGATCGCTTTTGTAGGAGAAAGGGAGTTTCCCGATGTCTTCGATGCATTTAATGTCATCGGGTTTAAGACCGGCTTCGTCCATTCTGCCGCGAAAGCATACGACGTTTTCGTACATTCGTTTGACCTGTGATGAAAGCAGTTTTCCCTGCATGTCTTTCAGCTCTTCAGCGTTGAGACATTCAATTTCCGGTTGTCTGATAGGCATACTTCGATTCCTCCATTCTAAAAGATCGATTAACTGATTGGATTGGATTCCATGAATCCGGCCATAAAGGCGGATAGGTTGACGTCTTTCGTCTTTTGCGGAACCGTCTGGCTCAAAGCCTCGGTCCAGATCTCAAACGGGATCTCCGAATGCTTTGCAAACGCGCCCAGCAATACGGAATTGACGGACTTCACATTTCCCGCTTTTTTGGCAAGATCGAGGGCGTTCAAAAGAGTGATCCTGGAAGGCCCGATCTTTTGAACGATGTCATCCGGATAAGATGCGCTTCCGGTGATGACGGACATCGGGTCGATCCTCTGGGAGCTTGCGATGATACGTCCCGCGGAAGCGTTGAGATACGGAAGTGCACGGTAGGCTTCCAAAAGCTCGAACGCAAGGATATAATCCGCACAGCCGGGATCGATCAGCGGAGAATAGACCTTGCTCCCATACTTAACATATGTTATGACACTTCCCCCGCGCTGGCTCATCCCGTGAACTTCGGAGATCTTCACGTCGTTTCCGCACATCAATGCGGCTCGTCCAAGTACGCGGCTCGCAAGAAGAGTTCCCTGACCGCCGACTCCGACGATCAGAACGTTGGTTTGTTTCACTGTTCGTCCTCCTTTCGAATCGCGTTGACCGGACAGACCTGTGCGCACAGTCCGCACCCGTTGCACAGTGTTTCATCGATCTCTGTGATCCCGTCGTGGCGGGAGATCGCCGGGCAGCCGATGGTCAGACATTTTCCGCATCTGATGCAGTTGTCGCCGACTGTGCAGTGTCCCCTGTGAATCACTGTTTTCAGCAGGGCACAGGGACGTTGGGCAATGATGACGGACGGCTCGTCCACGGTGAGCTCTTTTTTGAGGGCAGCTTCCAAAGCATTCAGATCAAAGGGATCAACAACTGTGACACGGTCGATCCCGATGCCTTTGCAGAGAATTTCCAGATCAGCCTGCCTCGTCGCGTGTCCGCGGATCGTTTTGCCTGTCAGCGGATTGTCCTGATGTCCTGTCATGCCGGTCGTGGAGTTGTCCAGAATGATCACAGTATTCGCGCCGCGGTTGTAGACGATATCAGAAAGTCCGGTAATTCCTGAATGCATGAATGTCGAGTCACCGATGACCGAGACGAGTTTCCCCTTCCATTCGTCACCGCGAACCTTCGCCATTCCGTGCGCGGCGGAAATGGACGCGCCCATGCAGATTGTCGTGTCAAGTGCGGAAAGCGGAGGAAGTGCGCCGAGCGTGTAGCATCCGATGTCGCCTGAAACGGTCAGTTTCATTTTTTTCAAGACATGGAAAACGCCGCGATGCGGACATCCCGGGCACAGAGCCGGGGGCCGCGGAGGCAGATCTTCCTCAGGCTGCAGGACATCGGCTGACTCGTGAAGAATCCGCTCTTTCAGCATCGCGGAAGAATACTCCCCAGTCATCGGGAAAATGTCCTTTCCGTGAACGCTGACGCCGTAGGAACGACAAATGCTTTCGATGAACGGATCGAGTTCTTCCAGCACGTAAACGGTTTCACAGATCGAAGCGAAGCGTGTGATCAGTTTCGGAGAAACCGGCCAGACGAGACCGAGCTTCAGATAATTGACACCGTCTTCAAATGCTTCCTTCGCGTAACAGTAATTGATTCCGCTGCAGATGACGCCGATCTTGCTGTGGTTATCTTCTATCACATTGCAGGAAAGCCTTTCAGCAGCTTCCTCCAGTCTGGAAGTTCGCTCCTCGACAACAGTATGCCTCCGGATGGCATTCGCAGGCATCATCACATATTTCCGCATGTCTTTTTCATACGGCAGAAGCGGCTTGTCCAATCGTTCCGCGGTCTCCGCAAGGCTCTGCGAATGCGCGACGCGGGTCGTGAGCCTCAGCATCACGGGAACATCGTACTGCTCGCTCAAATCGAAAGCGAGTTTTGTGAATTCAAGACATTCCTCTGAGTCGGAAGGTTCCAAAGCAGGCATTTTCGCAGCGCGGGCGTAGTGCCGGGAATCCTGCTCGTTCTGAGACGAATGCATGCCCGGATCGTCCGCCACGCAAATGACAAGTCCTCCGTTCACACCGGTATAAGAAGCGGTAAAGATCGGGTCTGCCATAACGTTGAGACCGACGTGCTTGCAGCAGGTCATGGCTCTTGCGCCGGCTATGGACGCGCCGATCGCAGATTCCGCGGCGACCTTTTCATTCGGCGCCCACTCGCAGTAAACTTCAGATTCCGGATATCCGGAGATCCGTTCCGTGATTTCAGTACTCGGCGTTCCCGGATAGGATGAAACATATCTTACGCCAGCCTCGTAAGCTCCTCTTGCGACGGCGGCGTTTCCAAGCAACAGTTCTTTCATAGTCTTATAAATCCTTAAGTGTCAGAAATCTGCTGAGCGACCAGACTGCCGCCGCAGTACATTTTTCTTAATAAGGGCTTTTCAATCTTTCCGGTCGGGTTTCTCGGAACCTTGGCAAAAATCACTTTTCTGGGACGTTTGTAGCGCGGCAGACCCGAACAGAAGTCGATCAGCTCCGTTTCAGTCAGCACGCTTCCGTCTTTCAGTTCGACGATCGCGCAGGCGATTTCGCCAAGACGCTTGTCCGGAAGGCCGATGACAGCAACATCCTTTACATCCGGATGAGAGCGGACATAGTTCTCGATCTGCACCGGGTAAAGGTTTTCACCGCCCGTGATGATGACGTCTTTCTTACGGTCTACGAGGTAGATGAAGCGGTCTTCGTCCTCCATAGCCATGTCGCCGGTGTACAGCCATCCGTCACGCAGGACCTCGGAGGTCGATACGGGATCGTTATAGTAGCAGATCATGTTTCCGGGTCCTCTGACGCAGAGCTCTCCGACGTCGCCTCGTTTGACAGGCTTTCCCTTTTCGTCGACGATCATTGTCTCCCAACCGAATCCGGCTTTTCCGATCGCGCCGACTTTGTCAACATGATCGGTACCAAGATGAACGCAGCCGGGACCGGTCGACTCTGAAAGTCCGTAGTTGGTATCATACAGATGATGCGGAAATACTGTCAACCATCGGTGGATCAGTGAAGGCGGTACCGGTTGAGCGCCGATGTGCATGAGTCTCCATTGATCGAGATCATAATCCGACAGCCTGAGCGAGCCGCTGTCGATCGCATCCAGAATGTCCTGCGCCCACGGAACGAGCAGCCAAACGATGGAGCACCGTTCGTCGGAAACGGCTTTCAGAATCCATTCCGGTTTCGTTCCCTTCAGAAGCACGGCGCGCCCGCCGACGAGGAGCGAGCCGAACCAGTGCATTTTCGCGCCTGTGTGGTAGAGCGGAGGAATGCAGAGGAAAACGTCCTCATGCGTCTGTCCGTGATGCGACTGTTCCGTCAGGGCGGCATGCATCAGCGCTCTGTGCTTGTGAAGGATCGCTTTCGGAAAGCCTGTCGTTCCGGAAGAAAAGTAGATTGCAGCGTCATCGTCTTCCGTCGGTTTCGGTCCGTTGAGATGCGAAGAACAGTGTACAATCATCTGGTCGTAGCTGTCCGCAAAGGTCGGACAGTCTTCGCCGACGTAAAACATGTGCTTGATGGCGGAAAGGCGGTCGTAGATTTCCTCCAGACGCCCGATGAATTCCGGTCCGAATACGAGCATGGAGCAGTCCGCCTTCTTCAGACAGTACAGTATTTCATCCGCCGTATACCTGTAATTCAACGGAACGGCGACCGCCCCGGCTTTCAGTATGCCGAAATAGATCGGAAGCCACTCGATCGAATTCATCATGAGAATGGAGATCTTATCTCCTTTTTTGCATCCGCGCGTCAGCAGGAGATTCGCAAAACGGTTCGCGCTTTTCTCAAAATCGTGCCATGAAATTTCTCTTCGAAAAGGCTCGCCCGGTTCGGGCTGCATGAGTGCGTAATCCCGCCATGTGATCCTGCTTGACAACTCGAATGCCGGATTGATTTCAACAAGGGCTGTTTCTGCGGGATAGCATCGGTCATTTTGCTCAAGAAGTTCGATGATGGTCATAATTATCCGCCTTTCAGACCTTCCGGTCAGGACAATTCAGAGAGCAGTTCTCTGTCGGTTAAAAATCTGAATCTGTCAAGTGCGTGTCTTTGTGCAAGTCTTTCAACCACGGCGATGAACAGGTCGTAATAGTCTCCGTCGCGTGCGCCGAGTTTTTTTGCCTTATCCGGCAGCACCTCCTCGCACAGTTCCCTCAGACTGGTTTCGGGATACTTTTTATGATACCTGTCCGCCATCCACTGAAGGGCTTCCGCTTCCGTCATGGTTTTTTCAATGCAGTAAACTTTGCCGTACAGGCCGTAGAATGTTCGCATCGCGTCATAATAGCCGAGTTCGATGTTCTTTTTTGCCTGCGTCGAGTCGAATTCTAGCACTTCTCCAAGTTCGGAAGACGTTCTGATTGTAGTTACCGAGACATTTTCCGGAATGATGACGCGCCTGTGGTTGCCGAGAGAGTTCAGAGGTACGGCAATGATATCCCTGCAGTTGTGATCGATCAGAACGCGGATCGGAAGAGAATCATAAAATCCTCCGTCGGCATAGAGCTTTCCGCCGAGTTTCTGCATTCTGAAAGCCGGGTAGTATGCGCTCGCCAGAAGCATATCGCACATTTCGCTTTCCGGAAGATCGTTGATCCTGACTTCCTTCCCCTTCCACTCGCTCAGCGAGTATGTACATGCGAAAAGTTCCACATCGGAAAGACGTACTTTTTCCGTATCAACGATCTCTCGTATCCATTCCCGGAGCGGCTGGATGTCAAGCCCGCCGTTGTACAGTATGGAAAGCAGCTGCGGGGCCATTTTCCGCATTTCGGTAAACTTCAGCTGCTTTTTGCACAGTCTGAGCATGTCCGCTTCATCCATGCCTTCGAGATTGACGACTTTCGATATATGGATGTCGCTCCATACACTTTCGGCAAGATCGAAATCTCCCATCGTCATCAATGCGCCGTTCAGAGCGCCGACGGAAGTTCCGGATATCATATGATAATGCAGGCCAACTTCGCGCATAGCCTTCCAGACACCGATCTGATAAGCACCTCTGGCACCGCCGCCTTCCAGTGCGATCCCGTAAGACTTTCCGGTATCAATCCTCAAATTCATGATTTCTCGTCACCTCTCAATCATCACTCGGCAGGGATAAACCGGATCCGGTTGCACGAACCGACCATACAGCTGGATGCGCAGATCTGGACTTTGCCCGGACGGTATTCGGAAATATGCTTTCCGTGCACATGTCCGCAAAGAACAGCAGCGATCGGGTTGTCTTTTCCCTCCATGTATTCGATGAATCTGCGCGTTGATTCGCAGACTTCGCCGGTACCCATAAGGAAATACTCTCCGAATACAGCGGTCGCCTCCTTATTATATTTTGTCAGCATCGGGATGTGCATCACGAGAACGGATGGCATCAGCACGGATGCGGACAGGATCTTCGCAAGCTGATCGTCTGTCACCTGCTTGTCAGCGTTATTGATGCCGATGAACTGAAGTCCTTTTACGACAGACAGTTGACAGTCCGGATGCCCGTCCATCCACGGAGCATATTCATCGTCGTGACCGCGCTCGTGATTCCCGCAGACCCACATCCAGGGGATCTCGATCCGGCGCAGTCCTTCGGAAAGAAATCTGAGGTTTTCCGGGCTGTAGTCTTCCATCATGTCGCCATTGAAAATGACAGCATCAGGACGCGATTGATTCATCGCCGAGATGATCCGCTGCCAGCCTTCCTCAGGGTCGATCATGTGTTCCGATTCGATCGAGTCTCCGTAGCGATTTGCAAAATGACGTCTGACCGGTTCCCACGCATTCTTCTGACGCTCCACTTTTTCCTTCCGCTCCTCGGAACTGTCGGCATCGGCGTGAGAAATATGCAAATCGGAAATCTGCATGATCTCAACCGATTCCTTAAGGCCGGCTACAGGAATTGTAAAGTCTGAGATCTGAAAATACGGATCAATGATTTTTCGCATTTGTATGCACCTCGGTTATGACTTGTTTTTTCTGTTTTTGGCGATCAGGAGAACGAGTGCGGTCGCGACAGCAATCAAACAAACGGCGAACAGGATCCACTGAATCACATGGGATTTTTTGGATTCTTCTTCCGAGCGTATGCTTTCCTCCGCCGCTTTTGCGGATTCCTCTCTCGCTGATTCTTCGGCACGCCTTGATTCCTCTTCCAACCGGATTCTTTCGAGTTCGTCGAGCTCGGAGACTCTTTCTTCGATTCTGTCGTAAAGCGTTTCGACCTCGAACAGATAAATGCGGTTTTTCTGAAGTGCGGCGTGCATCTCTTCAGAAGCCTTGAGAAGTGTTGCGTCGTCAGGATATCTTCCGGCTTCCTCAATGGCTTTTTCATACCGTTCGGAATCCAGTCCGTAGATTTCAATTTCTGAGATGGCGCCGCTCCGGTACGAATCGTTTTCTTCATCGTAGATCCTTGCGTTCTGGGTAAACTTGATATATCTCGTCTTTTGAAGCGGGACCAGAAGCACATCGTCCTTTTTGCCGCCCGACTGCCCCTCGGCCGTCTGATAGATCACAGTGAAGGAATCTCCGTCCTCGGAAAGCGAGACTTCATAGGAAGGAACATGGTTTGAAAACCGGATGACGATCTGATTGATGCTGTGAACAGACCCGATGTCCAGCATCAGCCACTGTTCGTCCTGATCGTTGCAGAAGACCGTATCCGTTTCCGTTGATCCGTCGACGGCGCTCTTGGATTCGGGTACATGGTTGTCCGCGGGAGAATTTCTTACATTTACATGCTTTTTCAAGGCAAGGTTGCCGTCCGCTCTCTGGTCCTCGAAACCATCCGGATACGGCAGGATTTTCAGATCGGAAACAGAGACGCCGTCCGACCCGATTTCCTGCAGCGGAATGCAGAAGGAAGCGGACTGCTTGTAACCGTTCGGAGAAACTGATTCCGGAACGAAAGCGTACACGCCGTCTACGACAAGAACGGTCTGGTCAGACGTGCCGTAGAAGGAAAGATGCGTTTTTCTCCCGGGCTCCAGACGATAGTCATAAAGCATTCCGAAGCCGTCGAACTGTTTCTCCCCGGCGGAAGCATTCTCGGAAGACGCGTCAGATAAGCCGTAGAACTTCTTGAAACTCAGCGCTCCGTTCCCGTTGACGGACAAACAGCCGTAGTCTCCGCTCAGGATTTTCGATTCTCCCGGACGGCCGTTCCACTCGACGTCGGCTTCCATCAGATAAGGATAGCCGATCCACGGATAGGACCGGATCGTTTCGTCATCGATCTCTGTGTTCGGAACACCGGCAGGCAGCGCAGGACCGGGAAGAAGCGAAACGGATTCGAACCGTTCCATGAAATCTCCGGCGCTGTGATCCGCCGTTTTGTTTCCGGTCCATGTTTTTTCGGAAACGAGTGCGACAAGAAATCTCAGTCTGTCAAATACATCCCGGGCCGAATAACCGCGGAGGTAGGAAAGATCGTTCCAAAGCGAGAATGACGCTCCTTTCAGCTGGCGGTTTGCGGGATCGATGGCAGACGACGGTCCCGTACCAAGATAGTTGACGAACCAGCCTTCATAGAGAGATTCGATGTCCGCGTAATCGGAAAACCCGAAATTTCCTCCGGGAACGCAGTTCAGAACAGGTGCGCAGGAGTTAATGATATTCAGATGCATGTCGATCATCGACTGCCCGTCAGAATTGCTGACGGCAAAATAATTGGCCTGCACGTCCGATTTAGCCGTTACGTTTTTCAACTGACCGGAATAACCGTCACCTCCAAACGTTCCCCAGAAACGCGGTGTAAAATGACGCGAAATGCAGTGACGGATCAGTTCGTCCAGATATGCGACCATCTCGTTTTCGTAGCCTTCGGGATATTCGTCTGCGCCGATGTGGACAATCCCGGACGCGAAGACGGGATGTGACCCTGAAATATATTCGTCCAAAAGGCTTTTAACGAAAACGGCCGTTTCAGGTTTCGTCACGTCAAGGTGCGTCGTGTCAAGCATCAGATCGGGTACAACGGCCGCAAAGCATCCGGAATGCGCGGGCGTCGAGATTTCGGTAACGACATTTATATGGTATTTTTTGGCCCGTTCCTGAAAGCTCCTGTAATCGGCTTTCGAGTAGAACCCGTCTTTTGAAGTCAGTCCCTCCACATCGCTTTCCAGACGGAATGCGGAAAATCCTGTCCCGTTGTCATTGATGTGAATGTGGATTTCGTTCATTTTGAACAATGCGAAGTATTTGGTGATTCTTTCGACATACTCCAGCGGAATGTACATCCGGGCAACATCGAGCATTCCGGATCGAATCTCGTATTGCGGATAATCTACTGCAGTCCCGTTCGGAAAACTCCCCTCCGTTGCGACGGACTGAAGAAAAGTGATCATTCCGTAGAAAAATCCCAAGCTGTCTCTCGCAGACAGTTTGATGATGGAGGAGGATTCGAGAACGTATCCCCCCGCAGGAAGAGATTTGTCATCGTACGAAAGAAGATAAATATCTCCGGCACCGGGAGGGTCTTTTGAAAACTCCGTAGGATAACCCATCAGATCATGGAAGAACTCAAGAATCATATCCGCGTCTGAAGAATTCAGGATCGATCCGCCGCTTCCGAGACAAATCCTCATGCCTTCTTTTGCTTCAAATCTTCCTTTTCCCCCGGACCATTCCGCAACGGCCGGAATGACCTTCGGCGGACCGTTCGGGTCCTGCTGGGGCTCCTGCGCGGCAGAAGGAATAGCAAAGTGCCCCGCAATTATTTGAAGCAGG
>CACZRJ010000227.1 GCA_902783535.1 uncultured Ruminococcus sp.
GAAGATGATCGCTTCGCTCTGCTTTCTGCTGATCGGATTCATCAACGCGCTCAGAAGTCCGAACGGCGCCTACGCGGTGCTGATGGTTGCCGGCCTGTTCTACGGATTCGCCGGGGACGCCTATCTCGCGGCGCCCGCGATCGCGCCCGGCCGTCCGCTCGTCTATCAGGGATGCGGCGTAGTCAGCTTCCTGCTGGGCCACGTTCTGTATATCGTCGCGATGATCAGGCATTTCGGGATCTCCGTATGGGCGTTCCTGGCTGCTTCGGCTTTGCTGGCGGGCGTGTTCTTCTGGACGAGATCGCAGAAGATCGACGCCGGACCGCTCTTCATTCCGGGGATCATATACATGTCTTCCTGCTGTCTGACGGCCGGAATGGCGATCCATGTACTGATCACGGATTTTTCGGCGTTTTCCGTTCTGCTCGCCCTGGGCGGTCTGCTCTTCGTTCTCAGCGACACGGTCCTGATCCTGCGGCGGTTCGGACAGAACAAAAAATCATTGCTGCTGCATTACGGCGTGCTGATGACCTACTATCCCGCGCAGTCGCTGATCGCGATGTCCATGCTGTTTCTGAATTACTAGCTTTCCCGCGGCTTTACAGACAGGCCGCAGACTCTCATTGAAATTTCGCGGATGATTTCCCGGACTCCAAGGAGCAAAAAAAATGTTCGACCCGAAACCGACAAGATACCCGTTCCCGGAGCAGACCGACCGTCACTATCTGAAATTGAAGATGGACAGGAAGATTATCTTTGACGAGGATTATCCGTACATCGACAATTCCAAATGGTTCCTTTTCAAGCGCGCCATGGCCAGGATCGCCATGCTTGTCGCCGCTTTCCCGGTCTGCACCGTCCGCATGGGATTGAAGATCAGGGGAAAGGAAAACAGAAAGAAGTACCGCGACATCCTTTCCGGAGGATTCGTATCCGTCTCGAACCACGTCCACATGTGGGACTCGCTCGCGGTCATGAAGGCATTGTATTTCAGAAAGCCGGCCGTGATCGTCTGGGACAAGAACGTCAACGGTGAAAACGGAACGCTGATCCGGCTGGTCGGCGGGATCCCGATCCCCGTGGAGAGCTTCCGCGCGATGCACGTGTTCAACCATACGGTCAACGAATATCTGAAGAGCGGCAACTGGGTCCACATCTGCGCCGAGGGAAGCATGTGGGAGTACTATATGCCCGTCCGCCCGTTCAAGCAGGGCACCTTCTACATCGCCTACCGCGCCGGCGTGCCGGTGCTGCCGATCGGCTTCTCCTACCGCGAACCGAAGGGGATCTACAAACTCGTCCGGTCCCAGGCGCTCTTCACGCTGAACATCGGGGAGCCGCTCTTCTTCCGGAAGGACCTTCCGAAAAACGAGGCGATCGAGGACATGACCGTCCGCGCGCATCGCGCCGTATGCGAGCTCTGCGGGATCGACCCGGACAGGAACCTTTATCCGCCGGTCTTCAACGACAGCAGACGCGTCGACTACTACACGACGGAATACGGAACAGAAAAGTAAAAAAAGAAATGCCCGCCCCGGGTCCGGGGCGGGCGGATTTTTCTTCAGAGAACGAATTCCGACACGGGGACGTACATGACGCCGAAATGGAATTTCCGGCCCGCTCTTTCCGCTTCTTCGATCTTGCTGCAGAGCGCGGATCCCGGCCGCAGGAACCGGAGGTCGGACGAATATGTCCCGGTCGTCGGGAGAATGTGCATGGAATCCATGACCGCGAGGATCCTGCTTTCCGGTCCGAGCACCAGCCGGAGCTGCGGAGAGAAGATCCAGGAGTATCCGGAGACCGCCTTCACTTCGTGGTCGGGATAGAAGGAACGATAGAATGCGTACGCCTTTCTGTACGCGTCCGCCATGACCTCCGGCCGGTAGTCCATGTGCGGCGGGATATGGATGTCCAGCGTCGGCGTTCCGCCCCGGAGGTAGTCCTTCCAGACGGCTCTGTCCAGCCGTTCGGGCGTCAAGGAGACTTTTCCGTCTTTCGAGATCCTGTTGCACAGAACGCTGTCCTCCGTTTCCTCGAAGACCGTATGCGCGACAGATTCGCTCTCGTCGCCCGTCAGCTCGCCGTATTTCGTGATGCCGTATTCCCCGGAAACGGTGGAGAACCAGTTCTTTCCGCTCCCGTCGGTGAAGACAGGGAAGTCGTTCGTGAAATATCCCGGGCAGAACTTCAAAGCGCCCTGCATGAACATGCATCCGCCGCAGCACAGGAGGCTCCAGTGATACTCGTTGATGCCCCAGTATCCGCGTTCGGCGAGGCAGCCGGAGGAATACCCGCGGAAGGCATCGAGATTCGTTTGATTCAGTTCTTTCGGCGGCCGTTTGACGGTCAGCGTATGCGCGAGCGCGAACGCGACGAACAGCAGGTTCACCGACTCTTTCGCGAACCCTTCGACGGGGAGGATGTCTTCCGAATACAGATAGTTTTCCCACGGCTTCCGGCGAAGCACGGTGACGTAAAGGTAGAACATCGCGGCGAAATGCAGCTTTTCCTCCGAACGGATCCTGTCCCGGACCGCCCTGATCATATCGACGCAGCCTTCCGGGACGTCCGTTTCCTTCCGGATGAGCGACAGAACGTCCTCCGGAATGATCTCGCTGTCGGCGTCGTAAGTTTTTTCGAAATCGCTGAAATACGCTTCGTAATACTGCGGGAGCTCGCTGGAGAAGAGCGCTTTTGTTTCTGAATAGTTCATCTGGGGGCCGGCCGGACGTCCGGCCGTTCTCCTTTCGGCTGATTTGCTTTTTCCGCTTTCATTATATCGGAACGGACGCGGAAATGCAACGGGTTTTTCTTGACAGAAGCGCTTTTGTGCGGTATCATGAAGACGGAATTAACGGACGACTGGAGAACAGGCATATGCGACTTCTGAAAAGACTTCTTCTGACCTCCTTCTGCATCCTTCTGGCGGTCTTCGCGTCCTGCGCGGGGAACGCCGGCGTGATTTCCGACGCTCCCGTGAGGGAGATCGTCGAGGACATCGTTTCGGACTACACCTCCGGAGACGGATTCCTGTTCTCCGCGGACGCGACCGAGGAAGGGGAGTACCTGGACGAAGACCTGATCTCCACCTATTACGGGAACGGTGAGAAGGTCCCGGACTTTTCCGAAGTCGGGGACTATTGCGTCTACATCGACGAGACGAACGCCAGGGAAATGTGCGAAGTCGGGCTGTTCCGGATGAAATCCGGAGCGGACAAACAGGATTTCGAGTCCTACCTGAAGAATCGCATCGCCATCCGTCTGTCCAACGCGAAAAGCTACCCGGACATCAACAAGTCCACTCTGAAAGCCGCGAAATTCGGGATCGTCGGCGACTACGTCTATTACGCCGTCGTCAAGGACGCGTCCGCGGACATCGGACGCCGGATCGATCTTCTGCTTCACGGCGGGAATCCGGAGGCGTGATCTGACGTGGTTTTCTCCTCACTGATCTTCATCTTCGCGTTTTTGACGCTGACGCTCGTCCTCTACTACGCGCTTCCGAGAAAATGGCGGAACGGCGTTCTCCTGGTCATGAGTCTGGTCTTTTACGGCTGGGGGGAACCGCTGTACATTTTTCTGATGCTCGCTTCCGTATGCGCCGCGTTCGGGCTCGGGTTCCCGATCGCGAAATACAGGACGTCCGCCCCCGGAAAGGCGAAGGGCTTTCTGGTTCTGTCCATCCTGCTGAACCTGTCCGCGCTGCTCTTTTTCAAATACGCCGGATTCGTCATGCGCAATCTCAATCTGCTGCCGTTCCTGACGGGAAAGATCCCCCTTTTTTCGGATCTCGCTCTTCCCATCGGGATCTCTTTTTATACCTTCCAGATCATGTCCTATTCCATCGACCTCTACCGCGGGGAGATCGGCGTGCAGAAGAACATCGTCTCCTTCGGGACCTACGTCGCGCTGTTTCCCCAGCTGATCGCCGGCCCGATCGTCCGCTACCGCGACATAGAGGAGCAGCTCGGGCACAGGAAGGAGTCCCTCGAACAGTTCGCGTCCGGCGTGAAGCGGTTCTGCGCCGGCGTCGGAAAGAAGGCTTTGCTCGGGGACGGGATGGCGGCCGCCTACCGGTATTTCACCGGCGCGGGCAGCTTCCAGCCGACGGCGCTCGGCGCCTGGATGATCATGATCTCGTTTTCGCTGCACATCTATTACGACTTTTCGGGATACTCCGACATGGCGATCGGACTCGGCAGGATGTTCGGGTTCGAGTTTAAGGAAAACTTCAACTATCCCTACGTTTCGGACAGCATCACGGAGTTCTGGCGCCGCTGGCACATCTCCCTGTCCACCTGGTTCCGCGAATACGTGTATTTCCCGCTCGGCGGAAACCGGCGCGGAAAGGGAAGGCAGATCTTCAATCTTGCCGTCGTATGGGTCCTGACCGGATTCTGGCACGGCGCGTCATGGAATTTCGTCATCTGGGGCGCGTATTTCTTCCTGCTGCTCGTGATGGAAAAACGTTTCCTACTGAAGGCGCTCGGGAAGGTCCCGCGCGCGTTCAGGCATATCTACGCTCTGCTGATGATCGGCATCGGCTGGATGATCTTCGCTTTCGAGAATCCCGCCGAAGGCTTCGCCGCTCTCGGAAATCTGTTCGGGATCGGCGTTTCGGCCGCCTTCCTGCCGTCCGGACTCTACGAGACCGCCAGATATCTGCCCGTCATGGCCGTCTGTATTTTCGGCGCGACGCCGCTTCCCGCGAAACTGTGGAAAAAGTGGAAGGAAAGATCCTATCTCTCTCCCGTGCTCGAGCCTGTCGCGGCCATGGCCGTCCTTGCGCTCGGAACGGCATACATGACGAGCGCGACCTACAGTCCGTTCCTGTATTTCAGATTCTGAAGGGAGGGGCGGGGAAATGAAAAACGCAAAACGCGCAAAAGATAAGCAAAAGAAAAAGCCGGAACTGTCGGCTGTTCTGACGACGGTCCTGTTCTGCCTGTTCACCGCGGGACTCTTCGCCGCGTTCCTCCTGTTTCCGGACAGGGAATACTCGGAAAACGAGAACCGGACGCTGCAGACCTTCCCCGGCTGGACGGCCTCGGACCATCTGGACGGCACGTTCGGCAGCGAAATGAACGACTATTTCGCCGACCAGTTCCCGATGCGGAACGGATGGACGGCGGCGAAAGGCATTGCCGAGCTGGTCGCCGGCAAGGGGGAGAACAACGGCGTTCTGGTCGGAACGAACGAGCAGCTCGCCGTATACGCGTTCGACGCGTGCGCAGGCACGGAAGGATACGTTCCTTCGACGGACGGGTATTCGGAGAAACTGGTCGAACGCGAGTGCAGAGCTCTGGCGGACATGGACGAAAAGCTGAAAAAGCAGGGGATCCCGTTCTGCTTTCTGCTCGCACCGCGGACGATCGACGTCGCCGCTTCCGCGTTCACCTATCCGGACGACGGCAGCAGAAAACTGATCTCGGATTTCTACGGCAGGCTGCCGGAAACGGTCAACGCGCCGGAAGTCATTCCTTTGCTTCGGGAGAAATACGAATCCGGCGAGTACGTCGCCTACCGCACGGATCACCACTGGACCACGCTTGGCGCGTACTACGCCTACGTCGAAGTGATGAAGTCCTGGGGAATGGAGGGTGAGATCCTGCCGGAGTCCGCGTTCACCGTCAGCAGGACGCCGAACTTCTACGGCACGACCTGGTCGAAGCTCGGCCTTCCCTTCGTCGGTCCGGACGTCCTGGAGCTCTGGGAGACCGGGGACGAGGACCGGTATCTGGCGGAAGACCTCGATTCCGGACATGTGCTTCCGGGCGGGCTGTACAGCCGGTCCTTCCTGGAAGTCAAGGACAAATACGCCGTCTTCCTCGACGGGACGCACAACCGGCTGAGGATCACCGACAGCGAAGGACCCGGACGGGAAACGCTGCTGGTCGCGAAAGACTCGTTCGCGAACTGCATGATCCCCTTCCTCGCGCGGCATTTCGACATCGTCGTGCTGAATCTGTCGGACGGCGGGGACGAGACGAATCTTTCAAAATATGTGGAAAAATACGGGTGCGACCGCGTTCTGATCGTCTACGGACTGGAAAACGCGACGACCTCATACAGGCTTTCAGGTATCCGGTGAGCCGCCGGAAAGAAAGGATAAGGACTATGGAAAAACGCATTTCGAAAGAAAGAAAAACGGGAAGCCGTCTGCCGAAGATGTTCGTTGCCGGACTGCTTCTGGCCGGCATCGGCGGAATGCTCGCGGGAACGTCCTGCGATACGCGTCCTTCGGATCCGGTCTCTTCGGAACCGCCCGAGAGCGCTCCCGTTTCCGAACCTGAAAAAACGGTCGCCGATCTCGCGGAGAACTGCCCGTATTTTTACGAATACGGCTGCATCGTCTCCGGCGACGACCATCTGAACGCCCTGACGTCGCCCGGCGGCGGAGAGGTCGTTCTGAAGCCGAGAGAAGGTCTGGACGACGACGGCAAGCCCCTGCCCATGACTTTCAAATCCAGCGACTGGAACAAGACGGAGCGGGAGCTGGACATTCCGAACGACTGCGCCGTTCTGTCGGTGGATCTCGGATGTCTGTGCGGCCTGACCGGCTTCGAGATCGACGGATCGGCGGACGGATGCTCCGTATTCACGTCCACGGACGGCTACAACTTCAGCTTCTATCAAGGCGAATTCGGAAAGACGGGCGAATTCAGGGACCTGACCGCGAAGGCGGTCCAGTTCCTGATCCCATACAAAAACGGGGAACTGAAACTGAAAAAGATCAAAATCTCCGGGACCCGCGCGCATGAGCGGAAACTGCTTTCCGCGGGCGCGAAATACACCGGGACCGGAAATCCTCTGAAAGCCTATCCCGACGACGGCACCCGGCTGACCGACGGAAAGCTGGTTTCGGAGGCCGGGGAAGACACCGTCACCGGATTCCAGGGATCGGAAGTGGATCCCGTGACCCGTAAGAGCGGCGTCTGCATCACGGTCGACCTCGGGGAGACGAAGAATGTTTCCGACGTCCTGTTCGGCCGCTATGTCGAACCGGACAGCAAAAACACGCTTCCGGACCGCATCGCCGTCCGTCTGTCCGAAGACGGCAACACCTGGACGGACTTCGGCCAGTCCTATCTCCGCACCTCCTCCGGAGTTTCCGGCACGGCGTCCTCGCTGTATTTCGTCACGCACCCGGAAACGGTGAAGGGAAGGTACGTCAAAATCTTCACCTACACGGCGCGCTTCCTGACGGACGAGATCCGGGTCTACGGATATGACGAGGAAGTCGGAACGGGCGAAACGTACGGACAGAGACCCGTCCTGCCGTCCGACCTGAACGCCGCCGCTTTCAAAACCTGCCTTCTGAACGGCGAAGAAACGCCGGACCTGACCGACAGGACCTACGCGGACTCCGTTCGTACGAAAGACGGCGACAACGAGATCCGCGTGAAACTCGGGAAAAAGTGTTCCGTTCAAGGATTCGAGATCACGCATTCCGGCTCTTTCGACAGCATTTCGTTTGAAGACGGCAAGGGAAACAAGCTTTCCGTCAGGGGAGAAACGGTGTCCGACGCCGGTAGCAGGACCGACCGGACCTGGGTGACCGATCCGGCCGACGCGGAAGAAGTCGTCGTCAGGTTTACCGGAGACGACGTCCGGATATGCGAGGTCTCCGTCTACGCGTCCGCGCCGCAGCTGCCGATCGTCCGGGGCGGATTCTTCCAGCTCCCGCTCGGCGGCGCATCGACCGACAACGCGTCCAACAACAGTCCGTATTCCTGGTATCTGCAGCTCAAGGGCATGCGGGACCTCGGCATGGAATATTTCGTTTTGCAGTACGGCGCGTCCTTCACGGACAAGAATACGATCGTGAACGGCAAACGGATCACGGCGGCCGGTTACCGCTATACGGCGACCTACGGGAGCGAGGACGTTCCAGGCGCGATCCTCGACGCGGCCGACAAACTCGGCATGAAGGTCTGGCTCGGAACCATCCACGGCGCTGATTTCACGCAGCCTGCGGCCAGAAGCGCGCAGTACGCCTCGATCGTCGAGGACGGGATCAAGGTCATCGAGGACATCCAGGAGATGTACGGGTCGCATCCTTCTTTCGCCGGATTCTATCTCGCGGACGAGCAATGCGACCAGTGGCTGAATCTTTCCGGCGGCGTCGCGGCCGCGCGGACGGTCTACAAAGGACAGTCCGACCGGATCCGCGAACTGAATCCGAAAGCCACCGTCATGATCGCTCCCGCCATCTGGAGAAGCGGAACCCCGGCCACGGGCGCGGACAATCTCTACCGCGCGATTGCGTCTTCCGACGGCGGACGCCCGGTCGTCGACATCGTCGCGGAGCAGGACTGCCTCGGCAGGACCAGCACGCTGACCGTCGACAGGTCGGTCTACAGCGAATACGAGCGCTACTGCGCCGAGTGGGCGAAAGCCGTCCGCAGAGCCGGCGCGGAGTTCTGGCACGACGCGGAGGTTTTCGAGATCACCTCCACCGCGAAGCGGTCCTACGAAACGATCAAATCGCTCGGCATAGAGTCGAAGATGTCCGGAAACATCATCGTCTTCGACATCCCGCATTACATGACGCTGTTCCAGTCCGCGTCCTATGACAATCTGCGCTCCCTCTACATGCTCCGCCAGACGAGAGACTACGCGAAATACGCGGTATCCGTCCTTCCGCTCGACGTGCTCGGAGAAGTCCGCGATCCCGGAGCCGAAAAGAACGACGGCCGCATCGTCGAGGTCCCGAAGGAGGGCGGCGAGAAGGGAGAGGTGCTGAAGGACGTCTACCGTCCGGGCGTCATCAGGTCGACGTCCGAACCGGCGAACTGGCAGAAATTCCAGCTTCCGAACGGGAAGAGCACGCCCGAATACGCCTTCGCGTTCGACGAGGAAGCCTTCGTCGTCTCAGTGAAGCCGAAAGACGATACGGACAGCACGCAAAGCGGCGTCTGGTGGTCCGGTGACGACGACCTTTTGCAGATCTGGATGATGCCGAACGGGAAGACGACCGGTTCGGTGCTGCAGGAGGAATGGGGCGTCCGCTACTATCTCCACAAGACGAAGACCGGCTGGACGGCGGGCGGAGAGACCGGCTCGTCGAAGACGGCGCTTTCGAAATTCACGTTCGAGGTTCTGGAAGAGTCCGGAACGGAGGTCCTCCGGATCCGCATGCCGTGGGAGGCGATCGGACTTCTGCCGCCGGAAGCCGGCGACGGGACCGCGATCGGCATCGTCCTGCAGTACATCGACGGAGACGACAAGTCCTGGGCGGCGTCCGACGGCACGAAAGGCCAGAACATCCCGGACAGCGCGCTGTACAGCTTCTGAAAGGAGTAAACTGATTTGAAACTGAAAATCTTTTGCCTGCTGACCGTCTGCATGCTTCTGCTCCCGCTCTTTCTCGCGTCCTGCGGGGAAAGCGGACAGGCGGAATCGGCGGTTTCTCCCGCGGAGACGTCCCCGGAAGCATCGGAAGACGCGATCTCCGTCCCGGCTGAAACGTCCGCACAGCCGTCCGGAAGCAGAGAAGTCGGACCGGAGTTCCACTCCGCGAAAGCGGCGGAGGTC
The DNA here is from genome assembly GCA_902783535.1 of uncultured Ruminococcus sp. Taxonomy (GTDB): domain Bacteria; phylum Bacillota; class Clostridia; order Oscillospirales; family CAG-382; genus Coliplasma. Next base: position 9,538 of record CACZRJ010000227.1, read on the forward strand.
CAGCCGGACGTCAACCATCTGAAAGGCATCCGCGTCCTCGGAAGCGCGTTCACTTCGCAGGACGGAAAAGCCGCGGTGATCGGCACCTGCGACGAGGGCGTCACGATCAAGGCGGAAACGAAATACGGGAGCAGCGAGGCCGTCTCCTATTACGGATATTTCGCCATCCCCGTCGAATGTCAGGACGCGTCCGTCATCGTGACGCTGACCGAGTGGTACGACGGGGAGAAGATCGGAAAGGCGACCGCGGAGGAATGCAGGCCGAAAAAGCCCGGCTCCGACATGTGGGGAACGGTCGTCGGAAAGAATTCCCAGCTGTTTCTGGAAAAAGCGATGCCTGAATTCACCGGAAAGACGAAACTGAACGACAAGCAGCTGGAGAATTTCCGGAAAAAGATCGCCGACCGCGTGGAAAAGGCGAAAAGCATCGGCGACGGCTGCGAACTGATCTACGTCATCATCCCGTCCGCCGTGACCGCATATCCGGAGGAGGCGCCGGACGGCTACGCGCCGGCCGAAGTCACCAGATACACCCAGATGATGGACGCCATCAACGCGGCGGGCGCGACCGCGATCGACCTCCGTCCGATCTACAGGGACGCTTCGGAGGACGAACTCCGCCCGTATTACAAAACGGACAGCCACTGGTCGGAATACGGCGCATATCTCGCTTACGCCGCCGTGTTCAACAAGATCGCGGAAAGGTTCCCGGCCGCGTCGCCGCGTCCGTTCAGCGACTTCAAGTGGGAACCGTCGCAGTACCAGAGCGGCGACATGGTCTATTATCTGGAGATGAGCAACAGCACGGTGCGCGAGCGCCAGTGGCTCCGGGTCCCGGATTTCGAGCTTCCGCCGATCCTGAAGTCCTTCTCCCGCTACAACGGAAAAGACTCGCTCGCCTACGGCGCGTTCACGCAGACGGTCATCAACGGCACGACCTTCCGCACGAGAAACGAGGACCTGCCGGACGTCACCATCTTCCGCGATTCCTACGCCGCGCAGCTGATGGACATCGTCGCGGAACGCTGCAACGTCTCCCGCTGGCCGGCGATGTGGTCGTATACCTGGAACCTCGCCCAGCTGAAGAACGACAAGCCGGACTACGTCGTCTACTTCGTTTCCGAATGGAACGCGGGCAATCTTCTGAACTGACGCGCACGAAAGAAACCGGGAGGTAAAAGTCGTGAAAACAGAAAAAAGAGGCAGCTGCTGGACAGCCTTCTACGATCCGGACACCGGAAGGTATTTCGCGGAGATCATGTACACGAGCCGCGAGGGAAGGGAACAGTACGACTACGAGATCACGAAGGAGGTCTTCGACCGGCTCGGCACGTTCGCAGACGACAACGACAACGAGGAACTGATCCGGACGGGGGACATGTCATATTCTTTCCAGAACACGATGTACGGCACGCTCGGCCCGGAAAGAACGGTCTGGAACGACGAAACGTACGAGACGATGCGGAAGGCGGAAAAGAAGAAGGAAAAGAAGAAAAAAGGATAACAGCGGAAGGGCGGACGTCTTTCCCCCTGCAGAAGACAGCAAAAGGCTCCCGGGACCGGAAGGTCTTCGGGAGTCTCGGTTTTTCAGTGAAGGGCGGAAAGATCAGAGGGTCATCCGCATCATGTCGTACCCGACGACGATGCGGGGAGAGATCGTCTGCCGCTTTGCAAGGTCTTCGGCGAGCGGCTCTTTCCGCGGCTGCACGTGCTGAAGGACGACCGTATCGATCTCCATCTTCTTCCAGACCGGAAGATAGTCTTCGGGAGGGAAGTGCGCCGTCTCGCAGACCGCGAGGTCCATTTTCGTCCCGAACAGTTCCGGAGGAAAATCGACGGACGGGTGCTTCAGGTCGCCGGTGAACAGGACGTGCTTTCCTTCCGCTTCGCACAGAAACGCGTGCGAGGAGACCGTGTGCTGCGTTTTGAAGGCCGTGACCTTCAGGACGCCGTCGTCGAAGATGACGCCGGGGGCAAAGCCGCCGTAGGAGGAGATCCTCAGGTCCCGTTCCTGCGTGTCGAGTGCGCGGATCCATGTTTTCAGAGCCTCGCATCCCTGTTCGGTCGGCAGAAGGATGACCGGATCGGCGGAAGTGAAATACCAGGAGCAGAGGTCGACGAAAGAAGGCAGCCCGTTCACGTGGTCTCCGTGCATATGGGTCAGGAAGACGCCTTTCACGGACGCAACTTGTTTTCCGGTCCTGCGGATGTCCTCGACCGCCATACACCCCATGTCGATCAGATACAGGTTTCCGCCTGTCTCCAGCATGGTCGAGGAGCAGCGGCGGTCTTTTTCGGGAATGCCGTGCGCGGTCCCGACGAAGGTGATCTCCATGCTTTTTACTCAGCCGTCGGCGCGGACGGTGATGTTTCCGAGTTCGCAGTGGCCTTCGATGGTCAGCAGTTTTCCTTCCGGGTTTCCGGGGCCGTCCGGAACGACGACGTTTCCGAGCTCCTTCGTGATTTTGATCTGGAGCCGCCATTCCTGCGGAACGTGGATGACCGTGGACCCGAGCTCGTTATGGACGTAGAGGGTTCCTCCGCCCTGATAGCTGTCCTTGTTGGAGAACCAGACGCTGGTGGCGCCGAGCTCGTTCTTGATGGACTCGCTGTGAAAATCCGCGCAGTCGATGTACATGGTCGAAGAGGACCCCTTGTTGACGCGGCCGGCCTGCGCCGCTTTCCGTTTCAGACGGAGCGGGCGGAGCAGGAGCGCGCTTCCTGCGGTCAGCAGGACGATGATCAGCAGCACCAGCCAGTGGTTGAGGATCTTCCCGTTGCTGCCGATGTGGAACCATTGCGCGAGTTCCTTCTCAAACACGCAGAAGAGCAGGCCGAGCGGCAGAAAAACGCCGGGGATCTGCACTTTCACGAAGCAGCGGATGATCCAGGCGAGCAGAATGACGCCGAGGATCAGGTCGATGACCGGGATCTCGCCGATGACGCCGAGGTTGACGCCGGTCGCGTAAAGAATGATCAGAACGGCCGCGGCGAGGAAGACGATCCCCCAGAAAACGTGTTCCCATCCCCAGGACCTTTTTCCGTCCGACGTCGTGACGACTTTTGTTTCCATATTGATTACCTCCTGATTTCTTCCATTTTGTCCATGAAGGACCTGTAGTATGATCTGGACATGAAAGCGGTTTTCTTCGTGTC
>CACZRJ010000228.1 GCA_902783535.1 uncultured Ruminococcus sp.
AATGCTGCGAGCTGCTGAAGAACGACTTTTCGACGCCGGACTTCCCCGTCGGAAACGACCTCGTGCTATATATTTCGAACGATTTCGGCGTCTATTACAACTACACGAACATGACCCGCCCGTGGATGATCGGAAACCTGAAGACCGACCCGCCGGAGGAACTCGTCCGGAAGGTCTTTTCCGGCGACGTCCCGGCGCTGAACGAAGCGAAAAAGTTCACGTGGTCCGCACTCGCGTCCCTGTACGGCGACATGTCTTCCGACAGAGTCTTCAGTCCGGACGACTTCAAGATCTATCTGCTCAACGAATGCGCAGGCCGAATCGACGGCGGCTTCTGAAAGGACATCCATGTACAATCTGATCTTCGACATCGACGGCACCCTGCTTCCGCTCAGCCAGGAAGCCTTCACGAAAGAATTCGTCCGTCTCGTGTCCGAGCGACTCTGCCCGGACCCGGACTGCGGCCCGCGGATCCCCGAATACATCATGCGGTGCGCGGAGGCGGTCGTCCGGAACGACGGGACCATGTCCAACGACGACCGTTTCTGGACCCGGATGAACGACTTTCTGCCGGGGAAGACGGAAAACATCAGAAAGAAGTTCGTCGACTTCTACCTGACCGATTTCGAAAAAGCGAGATCCGTCGTTTCCGAGGACGGGCGGATCCTCCCCTTCCTGGAACGAAGGAAACAGGCGGGCGACCGGCTGTTCGTCGCGTCCAGCCCGATCTTTCCGAAGTTCGTGCAGGAGATCCGGCTGAGATGGGCGGGCATCTCCCCGGCCATGTTCGAAGACATCACGGCCAGCGAGAACTCGACCTTCAGCAAGCCGAATCCGGCGTATTACACGGAGATCTGCGAAAGGCATTCTCTGCACCCGGAAGACTGCGTCATGGTCGGAAACGACGCGGACGAGGACGCCCCGGCGCTCGACGCTGGCATGCGTTTCTTCCTGCTCACGGACAATCTGTACAACCGGAGCGGAAGAGAGATCTCGAACTTTTCCCGCGGTTCCTGGGAGGATCTGGAGCGCTTTCTGGACGGCTGAGCGTCCGCAGGCCCTCCGCCGTTTCTTTGAAAAATGCAAAAAAAAGACTTTTCAAACGCCGCCGGATGTGCTAAATTGTTTTCGGTCATCTTTTCGCAGATCCCGTTCGGATTCACATTTTCGGACCACCGGAAAGGAAAAATGCCATGATCAAACGCGTATTCAGACAGATGCTGTTCACACAGATCGTATCCGCGATGACGGTCATGATCTGCATGGTCATCGACAGCATCATGATCGGCCGCTTCCTCGGCGTGGACGCGATGACGGCCTACGGGCTGGCGTCTCCCGTCCTGCTCGTCTTCGCCGCGTTCGGGAGCATGCTCTCCGCGGGCATTCAGGTCTTCTGCGGAAAGGCGATGGGCAACGGCGACATGAACGAGACGAACGCCGGATTCTCCTCGTCCGTCGTGATCGTCACCGCCGTCTCGCTGACCGGCGTTCTGGCGGTCCTGCTGTTCACCTCTCCCCTCTGCGTCCTGCTCGGCGCCGGGGATCCCGTTCCGGAGAACAAAGTCTTCTTCATGACGGTCGACTACATCCGCGGCTTCATCATCGGCGCGCCGGCGTTCCTGTTCGCGCAGATCATGGTCCCGTACATGCAGATCTCCGGTCAGCGGACGCGGCTGGTCGTCGCGGTCGCCGCCATGACCGTCTCGGACATCCTCTTCGACATCCTGAACGTCTTCGTCGTCAAGCAGAACACGTTCGGCATGGGACTCGCGTCCAGCCTGAGCTACTATATCGCCTTCGTCATCGGTATCGTCTATTTCTTCAAGAAAAACTGCATGTTCAGGTTCAAGATCAAACTTGTCAAACTGAAATGCTGCCTTTCGCTCCTGAAGGAGGGCATCCCGACCGTCATCAACCAGATCAGTCTCGTGCTGCTGGTCTTCACGCTGAACAAGATCCTGCTCGACGTCGGCGGAAACAGCGCGGTGGCCGCGTACTCGGTCATCTCGTCCGTCGGGAATCTGTGCTACTGCTTCGGTTCCGGCATCGGCTCCGTCGCGCTGCTGCTCGCTTCCATCTTCTACACCGACGAAGACCGGACCGAACTCCGGTCGCTCGTCCGCACGATGTCGTTCTACGCGGTCATTCTGAACATCGCCGTCACCGGCGCCGTCCTGGCGCTCGCCGATCCGCTGGCCGTCCTGTTCATGGCCGAAAACGAAAACGTCGCGTCCATCGCGGCGGCGGGCCTGCGCATCTTCTCGCTGTCTTTGCTTCCCTGCGGGCTCAACACGTCCCTGAAGAATTACTATCAGGGGATCCGCCGCATCGTCTTCAGCGAATCGATCTCCGTCATGCAGAACTTCGCCCTGACCGCGGCCGGCGCCTTCCTGCTCAGCCGTTTCTTCGGCGTCACGGGCGCCTGGTTCGGATTCCTGTTCGGCGAGAGCCTCACGCTCGTCATCCTGTCGGTCTTCGTCTTTCTCCGGAAAAAGCATTTCGCCCTGAACGCCGAGACCTACGCGTTTCTGCCCGACGGATTCGGCGCGAAGGAAGGCGAATACGCGGAGTGGACCGTCCGCTCCCTGGAGGAATCGGTGGAAGCCTCCCGCATGTGCGAGGAATTCTGCAGAAGCCGCGGCGAAACGCCGCGCGACTGCAAGCTGATCGCCCTCTGCGTCGAAGAGATCGCGAACAACATCGTTCTGCACGGATTCAGAAAAGACAGCAAGGGAAAGAAGCATTCCGCGGATATCCGGCTGACGTTCAAATCCGGAAAGCGCGTCATCCGCATCCGGGACGACTGCACGCATTTCGATCCGCTCCGGTATTTCGAGCTGCACGAAAGCGACGACCCGGCGTCGCACATCGGCATCCGCATGGTCATGAAGAGCGTAAAGACGGCGAACTACGTGCATTCGCTCGGGCTGAACAACCTGACGCTGATCCTCTGAACGCCGCTTTTTCAAATAACGGAAAACGCAGTCCGTCCGTGCGGCGGATCGCGTTTTTCACATTTTCAGGGACGATCCGGCAGACCGTCAAAAACCCGTTTTGTGAAAAAGAAGATGCCGTTCCGTGCGGCACCTTCTTTTTTGTATGTCAATTTGTATTCTTTCGGAAACGTCAGGTCATTCGCCCGCGGGATACGCATTCTCCGACGGAGCGGGAGCCGCCGGGGAAACCGCTTCTGCCTTCAGGATCCGTTTGATCCTTCTCGAGTGATGCACGCTGAACACGAACGCGGCGATCATGAGGAGCGCGGCGATGAACGAGAAGAGCGTTCCGGAAAAGAAGGAGATCTTCACCGTTTCCAGATACGAAGAGAAGGCGCGGACGATCACCGCTTCGGGCCCGCCGGCATTCTGCGCGGCCGTTTCCAGGATCGCCCTGACGATCAGGGCGTCGCCCGCCAGAGCGACGGAGGGGGCCAGGACCAGCGCGAAGAAATGCGGCCATCCGAGGAAGACCGGGACCAGCGTCACCGGAACGAAGGGATTCTTTTTCGAAAAGACCTTGACGAACGCGAAAATGAACGGCAGCAGCCAGACGACGCACACGGCGAGAACGCCGAACCCGACGACGCGCATATAGTTCAGGTAGAAGTCCATGTCCTCGTCCGTGAGCTTCTCCGAGACGGAAGAAGCCAGATCCCGCAGCAGTTTCTCGAATTCCGCCGGATCGTTCAGGTCCGGGAAGTTTTCCGTTTCATGCGGCAGTTCGATCGGCATGGTTCCCTGCTCCGAGAGCGACTGCGCGGCAAGCGTGAGATACGGCGCGAGGAGCCCGTTCACCAGTCCGTCGAACGTGAGCTTTCCTTCCCTGTCCTGGATGTCCTTCAGCGCGTCGTGAACCCCCGCGCGGATGTCTTCGCGCTGGTTTTCGAGTTCCATTGCGACCGCCGCGTAGACGGGATTCTCCTTCATCAGCTTGACCGCGTCGTCCACGACGGAAACGACGGTGTCCGTGACCGAATCGGCGCTCGCGTTCTCCTTTTCGACGGACGCGCGGATGGTCTCCAGTTTCCCGTCGATCCATTCGTCCGTCAGGCCGGCGCTCGTCAGCAGTCCGTTCAGATCCGCGCCCGTGCTCTCGGCGGCGCGCAGAACGGCGACCTTCATCGCGGCTTTGAGGATCCTGTCCCGGTTGCTTCTCAGCAGTTCCGAGACGGAATCCACGACGGCTTTGACCGCGCCTCCGGCGACGCGCGTCACGTGATCGACGACGAACGCACGGTCGGACGTGAACCAGGAGCGGATATAGTCGGACGTCGGCAGAGAAACGGACACGGAGATCCTGCTTCCGCCTGTTTCCGGGAAGATGTCCTTCAGGACCTCTCCCGCGACGGAAATGTATTCGTCTTTGACGCTTCCCTCCGCGGACGCCGCCGTCAGTCCGAGATCAAGGGCCTTCCTGTTCAGGGGGATCTCCGCTCTGACCGTCCAGAGCGGCAGGACGAAATATCCGAGCATCGCGAAGACGCAGAGCAGGATGATGACGATGTCCGCGATCCGCAGCGACAGGCGGTGCTTCTCGATTTGTGCCATGAGTTTTCCTCCTTCCGGATGCGCTTTTGGGTGGATCGTATGTTTGAATGCGTCAGAACAGTTTCTTCAGAACGCCGAGCAGTCCGCGCGTGGCCGACCTGCCGAGCTCGCGCCCGATCGTCGTCGCCGTGCTGCTGGCGGCCTTTCCGAGGAAAGACGATTTCTTCGAGGACTTCTTTTTCGCTTTCGCCTTTTCTTTTTCCTTTTCTTCCTTTTCCTTGGCTTTGCGCTTCGCTTCTTCCTCTTTCAGCTTTTCCTCTTCTTCCTTCCGCTTCGCTTCCTCTTCCTCTTCCTTCTGCCTGCCGGCCCTGATGATCTCGTAGGCGGACTCGTTGTCGACGGCGTCCTCGTATTTCCCGTAGATCTCGTCGGCCATGATCTCGGATTCTCTGCGGTCGTCGTCGATCATGCCCATCATGGACTGCGGCGGGAGAATGGTCGCGCGCTCGACGACGGACGGACGTCCCTTTTCGTCGAGGAAGGACACGAGCGCCTCGCCGGTCCCGAGTTCGGTGATCGCCTCTTCCGTGTCGAAGTTCGGATTTTCCCGGAAGGACTGCGCGGCGGCGCGGATGGCCTTCTGTTCCGCCGGGGTGTACGCGCGCAGCGCGTGCTGGACGCGGTTGCCCAGCTGCGACAGGACGGCGTTCGGGATGTCGGACGGCTGCTGGGTGATGAAGTAGACGCCGACGCCCTTGGAGCGGATCAGCTTCACGACCTGCTCGACCTTGTCGACGAGCGCCTTCGGCGCGCCGTTGAAGAGCAGATGCGCCTCGTCGAAGAAGAAGACGAGCTTCGGCTTCTCGGGGTCGCCCACCTCGGGCAGATCCTCGAACAGCTCGGCGAGCAGCCACAGCATGAACGTGGAGTACAGCAGCGGCGACTGGAAGAGCTTCGCGCAGTGGAAGATGTTGATGTATCCTTTTCCGTTCTCGTCCGTCTTCATCCAGTCG
>CACZRJ010000229.1 GCA_902783535.1 uncultured Ruminococcus sp.
AGGATCAGGTCGACGAGCGTCGTTTTTCCGGAACCGGTTTTCCCGATGACGCCGATGTTCTCGCCCGGTTCGATTTTGAAGGACACGTGCTCCAGCGCGTCGTAAGCGGCGCCCGGATAGCGGAATGTCAGATCGCGGAACTCGATCCCGCCCTTCAGCGTTTCACCCGACTCGACGCCTTCGCGGTCCTTCACGTCGATCTCGGCGTCCAGCAGTTCGTCGATCCGCTTCACGGACGCGCGGCCGCGGGAGGTCATTTCGAGCAGTTCCGTCACGGCCATGACCGGCCAGACGATGGATCCGAAATAGGAATTGAATTCCAGCAGTTCGCCGGCGGTGAAGACGCCTTCATGAACGAGATATCCGCCGTATCCGAGGATGATGGCGATGACGAGTCCGACGAAGAAGGTCACGCCGACGTTCAGCATGGAGGAATAGCGGACGAACGTGACGTTCGCGTCCTCGTTCTCCCTGTTCAGCTTCCGGAAGGCGAGAAGTTCCTTCCCTTCCTTCACGAACGCCTTGATGACGGCGATGCCGGAGAAGCTTTCCTGCGAGAAGTCAGACAGCCTCGAAAAGGCCGCCTGCCGCTCGTCCCACTTCGCCATCATGTACTTCATGATGATCTTTCCGCAGAAGAAGAGAACGGCCATCGGCGCCAATGAAAGCAGAGACATCAGCCAGTTCATGCTGAACATCTTGATCAGCGCCATGATGCCGAGCAGCGAGGCGTCGAAGAACTCGAGAATGCCGCCCCCGAAGCAGTCCTGGATGGTTTCCAGGTCGTTGGTGAACAGCGACATCAGATTGCCGACCTTGTTGACCTGATAATACTGGAGAGACAGATCCTTGCAGTGGTCGAACATCCTGGAACGCAGGTCGGATTCCACGCGGATGGCCGTGCCGAAAAAGCAGACGCGCCACAGGAACCGGCCGAAGATCAGGCAGAGAATGACGATGAACAGCGGCAGACAGATCTGCGTCAGCAGTTCGTCGATGCCGAAATCCGCGATCTCGCCGTTCAGCAGGTCGATGACGGTCCTGTAGATCTCGGGGACGCGGAGCTGCATGAAATCGACGAGGAAAAGCGCGGCGATCCCCAGCAGGAGGAAGTGCGCGTATTTCAGATAATATCGATTGACGTTTTTACCGAAAACCAAAGTGTTTGACCTCGCTAGACAATGTTCCGCCGCGTTTCCGCGGCCGAGTGTTCGAAATGGTTATTTGCTGATGACGAGCCCGGTCACGCCGGCGGAGCAGGAAAGCTTGACGGAATACCCGGATTCGCTTTCGGCTTCGAAGGAATAGATCGCGATCCCCATGACCTCCCTGTCCGTCAGCTCGACGTCCCTGTCGAATCCGGCGGACTTGAGCTTTTCCGCGTATTCCCTGGCCTGCTCGGCCGTTACGCCGGTGAAGGTGACGCTGAAGTCGTCGTCGCCGGGCAGGGACGCCAGGATCTTGAAGTCCGGCTTCGGGACCTGCCGCGTGTATTCGTTGTCGGGCCAGTCTCCGCCGAGACCGGGAATCAGGTCCGGGATGCTGAACGAACCGCCTTCGGATCCGCCGGACGGAAGGCTGCCCTGCGGCAGATCGTCCTCGCGGCTGAGCGGCGGGTCGCTGATCTCGGGAACGAAAGACTGGAAAAGTTTTCCGCATCCGGAAAGCATGAGACAGGCCGCAAGAGCAGCGGCCGCCAGGAGAATGAGCAATGATTTCTTCATAAGAAAAACCTTCCTGAAAAAGATTGTTTTGTTACCCGACCAGACCGGAAGACAGGTCGACGATCAGCCTGACCCCGATCAGTCCGCGCATGTCGCCGTCGGCATACGGGTCGTCGTCCGTGTTCGTCGTTTCCGATTTCTCGCCGGTGAGCTTGTTGACTATTACCGTGTAATCCTGGTGATACGCGGTACGCGATTCGGAATCATGGATCTCCGTCCAGGTCAGCGTTTCGGAGACGGCGTCGTTTTCCTTGCGGATGACGCTCACCATATCGTGCAGGACCTTATACCGGGTGACGTCCAGTTTCCACGGATCCAGCGTCAGTTCGTAGACCTGTCCGAGCCCGTTTTCCAGCGAAACGTAGACGTTTTCGCCTTTCAGCGTCATCTCGTTCACGGAAGGATGGTTGACCGTCTGGGAAACCGGCTTCCAGAGCGCGGACGTCGCGGAATAACCGGCTTTCCGGAGCACGTCGTTCAATTGCTCCGCGAGATACTTGTGGAAGTTCGCATCGTAATCGGAAAGCTCCAGATCCACTTTGAGTTTGAACTCTCCTTCATAGACGCCGACAGGGTTCTCCATGTTCCCGTCCTTCTTTTTCAGAACGGTTTCCGACGTGTAGATGTACGGCACGTCGATGTCCGGAGTCTTCCTGTAGTTCTGGCTCACGCTCACCTGGTCCTCGATGCGGATGACCCAGGCGGTTCGGTCCTTCATCTGCTCTTTGAGCAGCCGGTTCAGGATCGTATTGTAACGGCGCAGCCGCGCACGCGCGTTCGCCAGTTCGACGATGTCCTGAAAGCGTTCCTGGTCGCGTTTGAATTCATCCCAGGTGATGAAAGCGCCGCTGATGACCGTTCCGACCCCGGGCGCGGAGGGCTTCGGATTCAGCGTCTTCAGTCCTTTGATGACGTCCCCTTTGAGGATCATCTCCGTAACGACGCCGACGACGTCTGCCTTTCCGTAATCCGGGATCTTTCCGCCGAGAAGCGCAACGATCTTGTCGACGCCGGCCAGGGACAGCCAGTTGGAAACGATCCGCTTCTGATCCTCCGGAGAGAACTTCAGTTTTCCGGACAGTTTTTCCACGGTCACGGCATCGTCGGAAGCGTCGTCCGCGTTTTTGTATTCGTCGTGCTCGGCCGCGGCTTTTTTGATCGCGTCGAGCAGTTCCTCGTCCGTCAGTTCCCCTTCCAGCGAACACTTTCCCTTGAGCGTCACGGGCGTCTGGCCGGTGACGGCGAACTGCAGTTCCGCGGGGAAGGAGGTCGCTCCGTTCGGCTTCGGAAGACTGGCGGGACGCAGTCTGCTGAGCCACGCCTGTTCGTGCGGCGTCAGAGCAAATGCGGGCAGCGCGGCCAAAATCATCATCAGAGAAGCCAGCGCGACGGACGTCAGGATCCGTAAGAAATGGTTCCGCTTCATGATCAATCACCTCCGATACGCTCGAGAAGAGCGTCGATCTTCGCGCGCAATGCTTCGTCCGCGTCTTTTTTCGCAGCTTCCGCGTATTCGGAAGCAGTCTGTTTGTCTCCTGCGGAGTAACTGTACATCGCCGCGATGTAAAGGACGGACGCGTCCTCCGGGAACTGGCGCAGCCCCTCGTTCAGGACTTCGTATGCGAGTTCCGCATTGCCCGACTGCAGCGCGTAGGCCGCTGCTGCGGCGTAAAGCGGAGGCGAAGCCGGATCCGTGAGAAGCGCGTTCAGCGCGCTCTGCGAAGCGAGCGGAAGGTCTCCCGACGCCTCTTTCTCCTGCGCCATCGCGAGATGATAGTGCGGGGAGAACTCCGCGTAAGTCCGGGCGGAAAGAAGCTTCGACCGCGGGCTGTAAAGCTCTGCGACGCGTTCCTCTTCGTCGGCGACCGTCTGCTTCAGCTTTTTCAGTTCTTCGACGGACAGACGCCGGAGGAAATAGAAGTCCCTGTCTTTCCGGACCGGATTCTTTTCCGCTTTACCGGTCAGGTCCGCCGCTTTCTCGGTTTCTCCGCGGAACGTGTGTATGAGAGACTCGAAATACGCAGGCGCGTCGCTGCCGAGTCCGGCGCCGAGAATGTCGTCCCAGGTTTTGTATGGCGCGTTTCCGATGACTTCGGCGAGATTCGCGCCCTCCCCTTTCAGCCACATAACGGTGTCGATGCACAGCCGCAGCGATGAGATCTCAGCCTGCGCGAGGCCGTATAAATAGTCCGCGGCGAACGTGTTTCCGACGTCATACTGCAGTTCGGCGTCAGAAATGAATTTTTCAGTGTCGGCGATCAGTCTGTCGCATGCCTCGTTTCCGGATTGAAGCGCGGACCCCGATTCGCTTCCGAACGGATTCGGGATCAGCGTGCACCCCGGCAGGATGCAAAGAACGACCGCAAAGATCATCAGGAAGGACAGAATTCTGTTTCTCAAAACGGTTCTCCTTTCCGCGCGAAAAAACTTTTCGCGATTCTAAATCATTTTATCACACCTCATCTCTATTATCAATAGCAAATCTGTCGTAAAAAGGCCTCCGTTTGCTCCGAAATTGTACAGATTGCGGCATTTTCCGCGCATGTTTTCCCGCGCAGTCATTCACTATGATATATTGAACATATGTTCATTATATTTTCATTGCTTTTTCAGGGAAAATGTGATATCATACTTTGTTGTAATTTTTGAAAGGCAGATCAATCGTTCATGTTTCAGATCCGCAGATATTTCGGCGACAAAGCGTTCTACAAGGCCATGTTCGCCGTTGCGATCCCGATGGTCATTCAGAGCGGGATCACGACTTTCGTCAATCTGCTCGACAATGTCATGGTCGGGCAGCTCGGAACGCTCCCGATGTCGGCTGTCACGATCGACAACGAGTTCATGTTCGTCTTCAACCTGATGATCTTCGGCGCCATGGCCGGCGCGGGGATCTTCACGGCGCAGTTCTTCGGAAAGAAGGACATCGACGGCGTCAGGAACACCTTCCGTTTCAAGTTTCTGCTCGGCATGATCGTATCCGTTTTCAGCGTCGTCTTTCTGCTTCTGCTGAAAGAGCCGCTGATCCGTCTGTTCACGGACAGCGAAAAGAATTCCGCGGAGGAGATCGCCGCGACCGTTGGATACGCGAAAGACTATATCGACATCATCGTCATCGGACTGATCCCCTTTTCTCTCGCACAGGTCTACTCCACCACCATGCGCGAGATCAAGAAAACGGCGCCGCCCATGGTCGCGTCCGTCATCGCGATCCTCACGAACCTCATCCTGAACTATATTCTCATCTTCGGAAAGCTCGGCGCGCCGGCGCTCGGCGTTCGCGGCGCGGCCATCGCGACGGTCGTTTCCCGCTTCTTCGAGTTCATTTTCCTTGCCGTCTGGACGCACACGCATTCCCGCGTCTATCCTTACATCAGAAAGGCTTATGCCTCCATGCGCATTCCGAAGAAGCTCGTGATCGAGATCCTGAAGAAAGGGTTCCCGCTCATGGCGAACGAACTCTTCTGGTCGCTCGGCATCGTCGTTTCGACGAAGTGCTTCTCCACCCGGGGGATCCAGGTCGTCGGCGCTTTCAACATCTCCACGACCATCTTCAATCTGTCGAGCATCGTCTTCATGACGATGGGAAACACGATCTCCATCATCGTCGGAAACCAGCTCGGCGCCGGCGAACTGGACAAGGCGCAGGATACCGCGAAGAAGATGATTGTTTTCTCCGTTCTGATCAGCGCCGCCGTTTCCGGCCTCATGATCGGACTGTCGCCGTTCCTGCCGCGCCTCTACAACACGGAACAGGCCGTCAGGGACATCGCCTCTTTCGTGATCCGCGTCGACGGCGTCCTCATGTGCGTATACGCCTTCACGAACGCGGCATACTTCACGCTCCGGAGCGGCGGAAAGGTGTTCGTCACCATTCTGTTCGATTCCTTCTTCACATGGGCCGTCTACGTGCCCGTCTGCCTCATCCTCTCCTATCTGACCGATCTTCCGATCCAGTGGCTTTACGTCCTGGCGGCGAGCACGGAATTCGTGAAAGCGGTCCTCGGATATATTTTCCTGCGCAGAAAGACCTGGGTCAACCAGCTGGTGGCCGACGAGGAACTTTCCGCGGACCAGACTTTTTGACCGGAGGTGCCTTCCATGTCCCTCTCACAGAAGCAAAGCTTTGAAAAAGCGCTCGCGGCGGCGCTCTGCGCCTGCCTGCTGATCCCGTTCGCGGGCTGCGATACCGGGAATGCCGGCGGTTCGTCCCCGGAAAGCGCTCTATCCGCCGATTCTTCCTCGGAAACGGGTCCGAAAACGGAATACACATTCAACTACAGCGGCACGGACTATCCTGTCTCCGCCGTCAACGAAGACGCCGGAGGAGCCGGCTTCTTCTATTTCGACCGGACGTCCGGCGCCATTTCCGCGCCCGCCAGAAACCCTGAAACGGAGGGAGAGTACACGGACCTTGCCGTATGCAACGGCATTCTCTGCGCCGTTTTCGAGAATACGCCCGCGGTCCTGCCGGAAGCGGGATTCGTCATCCGGGTCTCGGGGAAAGAGCTGAAAAGAAAGCCCGAAGCCGGGATCTCCATGCGCTGCGCGCTGAATACGGCTCCCTACCGGCCGGAGGAATATGTCGATTTCGGCAGCGCCATCGTCGAAGTCCGGTACAGAAACATCGTCCGCATCGACGACAACGCCGGATTCCTGTTCGACGAGGGCTGGTACAACGCGTCGACGAAAAGCAACCGTTACGGAACGGAGATCGCCGTCGGAAATGACGGGACCGTCGTCCGCGTGAATCCTTCGGGAACAGAGACCTCGGGCGACACGCCCATCCCGGAAGGCGGATTCGTTCTCGCCGTCGGACAGGGCAGCACCTGCGAGAATTCGCTTTCTTCGGTCGCGGAGGGAAGCAAGGCGGAACTGGTGTCCGAAAAGCACCTCTACACGGTCCGCAAATACACGATCAGTTCAAAGGAATGCGCCGGCCGGAGACCGGACAATACCATTCTGTACCTTTCCGCGAAAGAAAACGCGAAAACGCCTGCGGGTTCCGGTACGGACGTCCTCGTCGGAGAGGACGGGACCGTCCTCGGGATATATGCGCATACGGAAGGCGGAAACGACATCCCCGAAAACGGATACGCCGTCTGCGCGTCGGGAAAATACGCATACCCGGTCGCGACGGCCGCCGAAGCGGGCGACAAATGCGTTCTTTCCGGCGCGAAGGTCCTCTGCTTCGTACGCACGCCGCTCACGATGAAGGAACAGTTCGATTCCCGTCTGTCCGAAGACCTGTCGGACATGAAAAAATGGAAAGACGCAAAGCTTCTGACGGACGCGTCGGTCGCGGAATCCGCGCTTGCGGAAGCTAAAAAACTGCTTGAAGAAACCTTTTCCGGCGACGGAAAAGACGGCGAAAGGCTCTCTTCCGTCCGTCAAAAACTGGAACTTGCCGAAACCGAACTGCTCCCGAGCATGAAGGCGGGCGTCCGGGCCGCATGGGTCACGCTCGGGGAAGACGACGCCGAAGGGCATCCCTTCCTTCACTATACGGATGAAGAATCCGTCCGGAGAACGGTCGCGTACGCGTCCCGACTCAATATCAACACGCTGATCATAGACAATCTCGCGAGCGGGTACGCCGTCTATCCGTCCTCCGTGCCCGGGCTGCTCCCCCATCCGGAGCTGAACGGCCTGGACCTCATCCGTCTCTTCTCGGACGCGTGCAAGGAAAAAAACATCCGGCTGATCGTGATGTTCAGCGCGCTGATGAGCTATACGTCCGGCACGGACTATCCGGAAGGCCACTATACCCGTCTGCTCGAAAAGAACCTGCTGAAAACGCAGAAAGGCAGGACGTCCGACGGATACGGCGCGTCCTCGTTCGACCCTTCGTCGCCCGCCGTCCGTCAAATGATCGCGGACATGGTCGCCGAGATCGCCCGCAACTATCCATCCATTTACGGGATCCAGGCGGACTACATCCGCTACCCGCTTCCGGTCTACTATCAGCAACAGAACTACGAGGATTTCGGATACGGATCGCCCGCGTCGGAGTCGTTCATGAAGGCGAAAGGAAAAGATCCGGCGCTGCTGAGCATCGGCGACCCGCTCTGGGAGGACTGGTGCGCCTGGCGGAGACAGGTGATCGATTCGCTCGCGTCCGAGATCTCCGATGTCGCGCGGAAAGTCAATCCGTCCCTCGAAATGAGTTTCACATGCTTCGCGGATGCGGACGACAGGCGGAAATACGTCATGCAGGAGCCGGAAGTCTGGGCGGAAAACGGCGTCGCGGACGCGATCTACCCGATGATCTACGCGAACAACACGGAAGACCAGAGAAAATACGCGGAAGGCTTTTCCGGGATCGGCTCCGGCTGCGACGTCGTCCTCGGCGTCGGGACCTACGTCCGCGCGACGGAAAAATCGATCGCCGAGCAGCTGCTCATGCCCTACGAACTCGGCTTCGCGGGGACTTCCGTCTTCACGCTGCGGTACATTTCCGTCTGCGGATACAACGACGTCTTCGAAAAGGTCTGGAGAGAGCCGGCTTCTCCGTGACCGCAAATTCCGGACGTGCAAAAGCCCGCGCAGTGACATCCGTCATTGCGCAGGCTTTTTCTTATGACTTATTCCATTGGCGTGCGGCGCTTCTTCACGAAGCCGATCAACAGCGCGACGACGGCGCCGGCGGCCGCGGAGAGGCCGATAAAGATGAGAAGGAAGCGGAGGACCGCGGGCAGTCCGCCCTGCGGCGGCTGCTCCTCCGGGTACGAGAACGGTTCCGGAGCGGAAGATGTTTTTTCGGAACTGCTTTCATAGACCAGACTGGTCTCGACCGGCCTCGGCGGCTGAGACTGCGGCGCCGAGACAGAGGAAACAGGATCGGCGGAAGAGGCGGTTCCGGGACCGCTCTGCGCGCCCGACGACTCCGCGCCGTCCTTCGAGTCCGGCCTGTCCTCCTTCGAATTTTCCGTGCGGGACCGGTCGGACGAGGCTTCGGAAGATTCGCTTGTCATGCGGCTGCTTTCCGAAGAGCTGTCATCATTGTCCGGCGAATCGCCCGGATCGCTTTCATCCTGATTTCCTGAACTTTCCATACTCGATTCGCCGACCGGAAGAGAAACAGCGTCCGAATCGTCGCCGGAGGCATCCGATGGCTCTTCCCCGGCCGAACCGGAGTCATCGGACGGCAGTCCGCCGGAATCGTCTCCGGAAGGATCTTCCGAGTCCGGAGCGGACTCGGCACCGGATGAAGAACTGTCTCCGGGGTCTTCAGACGAGGATCCCGCGTCTTCGGACGAGGAATCCGTGTCTGCGCGCCCGACGACCGCATAACTCCCGGTCGCATGGTGCTCGGCGAGATCCCATCCGACGACCGACGCGTCCTGGTGCTTGATCCAGAGCGCCGCCTGCCCGGAATCCGTTTTCCGGACGAACGACATCCGGAATTCGACCTTGTCCGGAGCGGAAACGCATGCGCCCTCGCTGATCGCGTTGACGAAGCTGACGCTGAGGTTTCCGTCCTCGACGATCGAGAGATTCTCCCATGCGCCCGGCAGGTCGTTGTCGATCTTCAGCGAATTGTCGCTGTTGAAGCCCGAAGCGTACTCCAGTTTGTCCTCGTCGAAGCGGAGCAGAAAAGCGAACATCGCGGTTTTTCCGGCGGACGCGTCCGGCTTCGCCGTCACGGTGACCGTGAACGGTTTCCCGGGCTCCGGGTCTTCCGGCGCGCGCAGGGTGTACGCGCATCCCGGAGAAGACGGCGCGATGCCGAGCCTGCCCTTCACTTCGCTTTCATACGCCGACTCCGCGGACGAAAACGCCGGAGCGATGCCGAGCACCGCGAAGGCGGCGATCAGAAGCGCCGTACAAATCATGTATTTTTTGAAGAACGATCTGCGCGTCATTTCAAGGAGTCCTTTCGATTTTGCGGAATTCAGTCTTCGATGAAGCTGAAAAT
>CACZRJ010000230.1 GCA_902783535.1 uncultured Ruminococcus sp.
ATAAAAAGCCTTTCTTTTCGGCATTGTTCTTCAACATAATCAATATATCACACTTCTGCTGAAAAATCCATACCTTTTACCGGAATGACCCGGACAGATTCCGTCTATTTTTTCATTTTCATGACTTCGGACAGGCCGGTCTGCGCTTCTGGAAACCGAAAGCCCGCCGCAGAATGCGGCGGGCCGTGTGATCGGGTTACCTATATTTTCTTTTGCGAGCCGCTTCGGACTTCTTCTTGCGCTTGACGCTGGGCTTTTCATAATGCTCGCGTTTGCGAAGTTCAGCCTGAACGCCGCTTCTCAGGTAGGATCTCTTGAATCTGCGAAGAGCACTGTCAATGCTTTCGTTTTCTTTGACATGGATCTCTGCCATTGGCCTTTTCTCACTCCCTTACAAAGGCGAACGCGTCGCCCAAAATGGAACACTTGCGCATTATATCAAACTTTTTTTCGCCTGTCAATAGGACTCAAAGCGCTTTCTTCGCGGTTTCAACCAGCTGGGCGAACGCTTCCTTGTCCTGGATCGCGAGCTCGGAGAGCATCTTGCGGTTCAGCGTGATGCCGCTCTTCTTCAGCCCGTTCATGAAGCGGGAATAATTGATGTCGTTGACTTTGCACTGCGCGGAGATACGGGAGATCCACAGTTTGCGGAAATCGCGCTTTTTCAGTTTGCGTCCGACGAATGCATAGTTGCCGCTCTTCATGACGGCCTGTTTCGCCATCTTGAAATGCTTGCTCTTGGAACCCCAGTAGCCTTTCGCGGCTTTCAGAACTCTGTTTCTTCTTTTTCTGGTGGAAAGTGCGCCTTTAATTCTTGCCATTTTCTTTTACCTCCGGAATTATTCGTAAGGAAGCTGACGCTTCAGGTCATGCATCCGCGCGCTGGAGACGAGAGCGCTCTTGCGGAGGCCTCTCATACGTTTGGAGGTTTTCCATCCCGTGTTGTGGCGGGTGGCCATATGCCCTCTTTTGACTTTTCCGGTCGCGGTGAATTTGAACCGCTTCGCGGACGCTTTGTGTGTCTTAATTTTTCCCATTTCCGTTTTCAGATCCTTTCGATTTATTGTCCACTTTTTTCGGAGCCAGCATCATAAGCATGTTCCTGCCTTCCAGCAGCGGCTGTTTCTCAATGGTGCCGTTCTCGCCGCATCCCGCCGCGAACCGCAGCAGAAGCTCCGAGCCGACTTCCGTATGAGCCATTTCCCTGCCGTAGAAGCGGACCGTCACCTTGACCTTGTTCCCTTTCTGAAGGAACTCGATACAGTGTTTCAGTTTGGTGTTGAAATCGTGCGTGTCAATCCTGCAGCGCAGTTGAATCTCCTTGATCTCAACCGTCGGCTTTCTCCGGCGCTGCTCTTTTTCTTTCTTTTCTTTCTCGAAATGATACTTCCCGTAGTCCATGATTTTGCATACGGGGGGATTGGCATCCGGGGAAACTTCCACAAGATCCAGTCCGAGATCGCCGGCGATCGCCAGCGCTTCGGAAAGAGACTTGATCCCAAGCTGACCTTCCGGTCCGATCAGCCGCACTTCAGAAGCGCGAATGTCTTCGTTGATGCGGGTTTTGTTTACAGTTGCTATGACGCAAGCACCTCCAATATTATTATTTTCAATTCGAAAAAAGAAACCGTAAGGCAATCTCCTCACGGTCAATCTTCATACGCGGGCAGAACGATCCGCCGTCCGCGTGCTTCATATTGACCGAGCTGGCTGGATCGCCGCAGGGTGAGAACGAATCCGTTCTGCTTCTTTGTGCTTGGGTATGCTACCACATCTTTTTGCGCTTGTCAAGTGTTTTTTTCGAAACAATTCACTTTTTTCTTTTTGCAAGACGGCGGCGGAAGGAAGCCTTCCGCCGCACCGGTTTGTGACTTGACAGGACTTTCGTCAGCGTTCTTCGCGGAAATACGTCAACCCGAGCGATGCCGGGCCGAGGTTTTCCTTCTTTTTCCTCAGGCTGACAATGATCAGCACCAAGATCGTGATGATGTACGGCAGCATCTGCGCCAGATCTGTCGGAATTTTGACGTTGAGCAGTCCGGGCAGGTACTGATATGCCCAGTAGCAAATGCCGAAGACAAGAGAACCCCAGAGAAGGTTCACGGGTTTCCACATCGCGAAGATGACCAGCGCAACAGCCAGCCAGCCGAACGCCTGAATGGTCGCGATGTCGGCCGTCGCCCAGGCGCCGCTCTTGAACTCCATGACGCAGTACATGCCCGCGACGCCGGTGATTCCGGAACCGACGGCGGAAGCGAGATACTTGTATCTGCTGACGTTGATGCCGGCGGCGTCGGCGGTCGCGGGACTTTCGCCGACCGCGCGAAGGTTCAGACCCGTCCGGGTCTTTGTAAAGAACAGCGTCATCCCGACCGTCAGCGCGATCGTGACGTAAAGCATGAAGCCGTAGCTGAACAGAAGGTCGGAGACGGGACCGAGCTTATCCGAAAGGCCGGGGATCAGCGCGGAGTAGACCGCGTTCGCAGGATCGCAGCGGACGTTCCCGGAAGATGACTGAACGAAGAAAATGGAGAGGAACTCCGCCAGCCCGCATCCGAGGATCGTCATGGCAAGACCGACGACGTTCTGATTGATCCGCAGAGAAACGGTAAAGAAGCCGTAGATCAGCCCGAGCAGGAAGCAGGAAACGAACGAGACGACGATGGTGAGCAGAAGGATCATGACGACGCTCGGGTTCTCGACCGCCTGGCAGTAACGGAAGACGGCGATGAAACCGGTCGCTGCGCCGACACACATCGTTCCCGGGGTGCCGAGGTTCAGACCGCCGGATTTTTCCGTCAGGAGTTCGCCGAGCGCGGCAAGCATGATCAGCGCCGCGAATCCGACAGCTTTCTGAATCCAGATAATCATGCTGCGACCGCCTCCTTTCCGGCATTCCTGGCGCGGAACACGACACGGTAGTTGATGAAGAATTCGCATCCGATCACGAGCAGGAGCATCAGTCCGACGATGATTTTTGCGGCGGCGGGAGAGAATCCGAGATCGCCGTACGTGTTCGCCATTAGCATCGAACCGTTTTCCAGCGCGACGACCAGGAGGGAAACGCCGACCATGGTGAATGTGTTGAATTTGGAAAGCCATGCGACAATGATGGCCGTAAAGCCGTAACCGCCGGCCAGATTGGATGTGATCGTATGGCTCTGGGAAGAAACGCAGAGGAAGCCGCAAAGGCCGCAGACAGCGCCGGAGATCGCCATCGTCCGGATCATGACCTTGTTGACGCTGATGCCCGCATATTTCGCGGTATTCTGCGAGTCGCCGACGACCGCGATCTCATATCCCTGCTTCGTGAATTTCAGATAGAGGAACATCAGGATCGCAAGCACGAAAATGACGACCATGAAGATCAGGTCCTCGTTCCGGAACCACGCGCTCTCTTTCCCGGACCAGATAGAACTGAGCCACCCGCTCTGCGTCGTCGGGTTGATCAGTCCGAGCGCGGATTTCGACCCCCTCCAGGTATTGAAGAAATAATCGACGATCTTCATCGCGATGTAGTTCATCATCAGCGTGAAAAGGGTCTCGTTCGTGTTCAGCTTCGCTTTGAACAGCGCGGGGATCAGGCCCCACACCGCTCCGCAGAGTATGCTGACGCCGAACATCAGCGGAAGCAGAACGTAGACCGGAAGCGTTCCGTAATTGAACATCACGAACGCCGCTCCCATGCCTCCGGCAAGCACCTGGCCTTCCGCGCCGATATTCCAGAAGCGCATCTTGAACGC
>CACZRJ010000231.1 GCA_902783535.1 uncultured Ruminococcus sp.
AGAAGACATATCATTACAACGACACAGCTACCGCACCGGAAGATCCCGTGCGCGAGGGCGACGATAAGTATGAATATGAATTCAAAGGGTGGAAGCCGGCAATCGTTCCGGTAACTGAGAATGCCGAATATCAGGCAGAATATACCGAAAAAGCAAAGACACCGGCGTATAAACTCGGCGACGTCAACGGAGACGGAAGAGTGAACGCAGCGGACTACCTGCTTCTGAAACGTATCATTCTGAGAACCGCACAGCCGACGGAGGATCAAAGCAAGCGTCTCGATATCAACGGAGACGGAACAGTCCGTGCGAACGACTATATGCTCTTGAAACGTATCGTTCTCGGTACTGTTGCAAAACCGTAAATTCAGGCACGGTGATTGAAACAAGTTCATAGTACCCGGCTGCAAAATGCTATAAAACCTGCCGCTTGTCTTTCTGGCTCAAGCGGCAGGGCATCTCCATTTTAAATGTTCCAACTATTTGACCACACATTAACCACTTCGAATTCGGAGGACGTATCCATGACAAATGCACGTACACGCATCGAAAGAACCGGAAAGCCTCATAACTATGGGATCGGGATGGAGAAAAGTGACAGGAAATCATCTTTTCGCGCCATTTTTCTTCCAGTACTGCTTATTCTTGCGGTTGCCCTCGCGATTGCAGGGACGGCGGTTCTTGTCCATGTTTTAGAAAAAAACAGGGAATTGGATGCTGCACAGGCGACGTTTGTCGAGAAACTCCGACTGTCGGCAGGAAGTTATGATGAAAAGACCATTGTCCTCCAAAAGACGAACAAATATGCGGCTGAAAAACTGGCGAATCAGTTCAATGCGAGACTTCGCATGGCGAATAATGATACATTCGCGGTTCTGTATCTGCCGGATGAATCGACGATTCTGGATATCTGCAGTGATCCTGCTAACAGGGAATTGATCGCAGATATTTCTCCGGATTATTTAGCACATATTGCCGATTCCGAGACCGCAGAAGAGGTCGAACCAGAAGAATATGAAGAGGTTTTGCATCTTCCCAAGGCTCCGGAAAGTGTCATTGAAGACGAGTATTATTTCATGCAGTCGTACTTGAATTACATCGGGCTGGGGGATACCTGGGAAAATGCAAGAGGTAATGGTATAACCGTTGCGGTGATAGATACGGGCATTGACACGGATCATCCCGAATTTGCGGGACGCATCAGTAATCGTTCTTACAATGCGACATATGATAAAGTCGTTGAAGATTGGGATAACGACTGGTCTTTGATCGAAGACAATGCCGGACACGGCACGTCCGTGGCAGGGGTGATTGCCGCCGCAATGGACGGGAAGGGTACCGTCGGCATCGCTCCGGAAGTCAATCTGATCATCATTAAGGCGGAATGCAATGAGTTCGGTCAATTTTACCGTGCTTCCGACCTGCTGTTTGGCTTGTATTATGCCATCGAGTGTGATGTCGATGTTGTGAATATGTCTTTTACCACGAAATTGGATTTCAGCGATGCCGTGATTCTGGCAGACGACAGTGACATCCTATGCGTCGCTTCGGCCGGCAATGACGGAGTTGCCGGATTGCAGAGTCCGGCTTCATATGACGAAGTCGTCGCCGTCGGAGCGTTGGACAGCGAAAACTGGGACCTTGCAAAATACTCGAATTACGCAGAAAAGATGGTCGTGGCCCCCGGAACCGTTTTTACAACGGCAATGGGCGGCGGATATCGGGTGATTTCCGGAACATCGTTTTCTGCGCCGATCGTTTCTGCTTCGCTTGCTCTGTTAAAGCAGTGTATTGGCGAGTATGCGGTCGCGTCCGATCTTCGCGAAAGACTGTATGTATCCGGGTATGACCTTGGATCTCCCGGGCCGGATCCAAAATACGGTCTTGGGGCGCTGGATGTTGCATGTATGCTCAGAGCCCCCGGAATTGTGACCTATGACATGATGACCGACGAACTTGAAGATGAAAAGCGGATTTATGCAGTCGGGCGCGCGATCCAGAATATTCCGGAGCCGGAGCGACTTTACGCCGTATTCGACGGATGGTATTATGATCCGGAGTGTACCGAGGAAATGAACTGGTACGAGGACCGGATTGATTCGGAAAGCATAACTCTGTACGCGAAGTGGGGAAATGAAGACGACCTGATCCCGTTTGATTACCGCATCCTGGAGGACGGGACAGTAGAAATCCTGAAATACAAGGGCCGCAGGCGGTTCATTACGATTCCGGATTATATTGAGAAGAGGCAGGTCTCTTCCATCGGGGATTTCGCATTCAACGGG
>CACZRJ010000232.1 GCA_902783535.1 uncultured Ruminococcus sp.
TCCTATTCCTACACGCGCATCGGAAAGATCTCCGATCCGGAGGGTCTGAAGGACGCGCTCGGCAGGGGAAGCGTCACGGTCACGTTCAAATCCGGAGGGAAAGAAACGTCTTCGGACACCTCCGGCGGCGCATTCGACTTCGAAACGAAAACGGTGAAGCTCAACAGCGGATACGTCATGCCGATCCTCGGGCTCGGGACCTACTCGCTCGATCACGACACCTGCGTGAACTCGGTGACGGCGCTGCTCGAAAGCGGCGGAAGGCTGATCGACACGGCCTACATGTACCGGAACGAGGACGCCGTCGGCGAAGGCGTCCGCAAGGCGATGAAGGAATACGGGATCCCGCGTGAGGACATCTTCGTCATCACGAAGATCTATCCGAGCCAGTTCGACGCGCCGGAAGCCGCCATCGAGCAGGCGCTGGAAAAACTTGACATCGGCTACATCGACATGATGCTGCTCCACCATCCGGGCAAGAACGACGTGAAGGCGTACAAGGCGATGGAAAAGTACGTCGAGGCGGGCAGGATCCGGTCGCTCGGGCTGTCCAACTGGTACGTCGAGGAACTGACGGACTTTCTGCCTTAGGTCTCGATCACGCCCGCGCTGGTGCAGAACGAGATCCATCCATATTATCAGGAGCAGGACGTCGTTCCGTTCATTCAAAGCAAAGGCATCGTCGTTCAGTGCTGGTATCCGCTCGGCGGCAGGGGGCATACTTCGGAACTGCTCGGGAACGAAACGATCGCGGAGATCGCGTCTGCGCACGGCGTGTCTCCGGCCCAGGTCATCCTTCGCTGGGATCTGCAGAGAGGGATCGTCGTCATTCCCGGATCCGGCAATCCCGACCACATCCGCGAAAACCTGGACCTGTTCGGGTTCGAGCTGACGGCGGAAGAGATGAAGAAGATCCGCAGTCTGGACAGAAACGAAAAGCACGACTGGTACTGATCCGGCCGTGCTTTTCGCTTGACATACGGCGGCGCGGGTGGCATAATGTGAGAAGAAACGGCTCCGGCCGGGAGCCGCCCAACGACAGGGGGAAAATGACAAATGAGAAAGCACAGAATCGCGGTTTTGATCTCCATGCTTCTGCTGTTCGCTTTCGCGGGCTGCGCCTCTGCGCCCGCGGCGCCTTCGGAAAGCGAACCGGAAAAGGAAAAAAGCGCGGACGGGGAGTCGTCCGCCGGCATCGCCGAATACGACGCTCTGTATCTCGGCGTAGAGAACTACGGCGCGCCGGAGATCAACAAGGATACGAAGGAGACCTTCCGCTACCGGTTCGAGATCGACGGGAAGGAATCCGTTTTCCGCATGTACAACGGCAGAAAGGACGCCGACGGCAATTACGACTATCCGCTGCAGAACATCCTGAAAGAGGGATACCGCTATTCCGTCACCGTCGACAGCGGCACCGTCATCGCCGTCGAGCCGAAAGACGAGGCCCCGTCTTCGTACGCCGCGCCGCTCGTCACGGGTACGCCCGGAGAGCGCACTGTGAAGAACTTCCTGAAGACGGCGCTCGCGCCGGCGGGGCGCACGCTGTATATCTACGGCGGCGGCTGGGACTGGCAGGACGTCGGTTCCGCGCCGCAGGCGACCTCCATCGGCGTCTCCGACGACTGGCTGAAGTTCTTCTACAGCCGGAATGAAAACTACACCTACAAATCCGTCGACGGCGACGAGACGAAGAAGGACCCGAAGAACAGCTACTATCCCTACGGCGGCTACAACGAATACTATTACGCCGGGCTCGACTGCTCCGGATTCGTCGGATGGGCGCTGTACAACACCTTCGAGAACCGTCCCGGACAGGACGGGTTCGTCATGAGTGCGACGGGAATGGCGAAAAGTCTCGCCGAAAAAGGCTTCGGCAAGCGGACGCAGGACATTTCCGGCGGGAACGCTCTGCGACCGGGCGACGTCGTCAGCATCAGCGGACACGTCTGGATCTCGCTCGGGTCATGCGAAGACGGCAGCGTCGTCATCCTGCATTCCACGCCTTCCGCCAGCCGGACCGGACAGCCCGGGGGCGGCGTTCAGATCAGCGCGGTCGGAAAAGACAAAAACTGCCAGGCGTACGCGCTCGCGGACAAGTACATGTCCGAAAAATACGGCGAATGGTCCGAAAGATACCCGGCGATCGTCTGCGACCCGGGCAGATATCTCGTTTTCGAGGGAGACAGGGCAGGCGTCTTTTCCTGGAACACGTCGTCCGGGTCCAAAGGACTGGTCGATCCGGACGGGCTGCAGAATATGAGCGCCGAAGAAGCGCTGAAAGTGCTGTTCGGATAAGGTAAGGGCCGTGCAAACCATTCGTAAATACCTGGCGCCGGCCCTGATCTTCGCCGTGTTCGAAACAGTCGCGGTCGTTCTCTGGCTGGCCAAGGACAACCTTTTCTACTTGTTCAATTTTTCCTACATCGGCATTTCGGTCGCGCTCGGCATCTTTCTGTACATCCGGAAGTACAAACACGCGCGCAGGGTCGTTCAGCTGCTCGTCGGTCTGTACATGCTGGTCTATCTCGGGATCATCCAAAACGAAAACATGCAGATCGAGGGGTTCTGGTACTATCTGTTCACGGGCGCCTTCGAAGCCGCGACCATCCATTACGCCGTCGCCAAGATCTTCGGCCCGCTGCTGTTCGGAAGGGGATGGTGCGGCTACGCCTGCTGGACGGCGATGGTCCTCGACTTCCTCCCGTACAAGGTCCCGGAAAAACCGAGAAAAAAGATCGGCTGGATCCGCTACGTTGTTTTCGCCGCGTCGCTGATCTTCGTCCTGGCGCTGTTCCTCGCGAAAGCAGGCAACATCGAGCGGATCATGTTCTGGGCGTTCCTCATCGGAAACGCCGCCTATTACGCCGTCGGGATCATCCTCGCGTTCGCTTTCAGGGACAACCGGGCCTTCTGCAAATACATCTGTCCGGTCACGGTTTTCCTGAAGCCCGCCAGCTATTTTTCGCTGTTCCGCGTGAAATGCAAAAAGGAAAAATGCATTTCCTGCGGGAAATGTAAAAAAGTCTGCCCGATGGACGTGGACGTGACCGACAATTCGAGAAAGCGGAAGAACGGCACGGAATGCATCCTCTGCATGGAATGCGTGAAGAACTGTCCGAAAAACGCGCTGTGACTTTTCGTTTTTCGCGAAACCGAAAACCGTTTTTTTCGTCATATTCAGCAAAAGGACAAACGTTTTTTTACTTTCCGGCATTGCCGGATATTGATCGGCGTTGCCGAAAATTGACCGGCGATGCCGGTAAATGGGAGGGATTCCATGAAATCGATCAAAAAATTAGCGATCGCGGCGCTCGCGCTGCTGTTCGTCTTTTCATTGGCCGCCTGCGCGGTCACGCCTGCTCCGGGCGGGCAGTCGCAGCCCGCGGGGTCTCAGGACGCGCAGCCGCAGGAGGACTCTGAAACCGGAGCATCATCGGACGGGACGGATCCTTCTTACGACGTGTTTCCGCCGCTGGCCGGAAAGATCCGGTTCCTGACGCAGGAAGTCTTCACGAGCAGCAGGACGAAGGGCGCAGTCAGCGAAGCGTTCACAAAAGGATACGCGGACTTCGCGCTGAACCTTCTGAAAAAATGCGCTGCGGACGGCAGCACTCTGATCTCTCCGCTTTCCATCCTGACCGCGCTGCAGATGGCAGCGAACGGCGCGAAAGGGGAGACTTTGGAGGAAATGGCGAAGGTCCTCTGCGCGATGGACACCGAAGAACTCAACAGTCAGCTCTTCAACTATTACGAAAGCCTGACAAATACGGAAAACGCGAGTCTGGTCCCCGCGAACGCGGTTTGGATGACCGACAGAACGGATTTTCACGTCAGCAAAGACTACGTCGGCGTGATCGACAATACATTCCGCGCGGACGTCGCTGTCGCTCCGATGAGCGAAGACAGGACCGTCGACGAGATCAACGACTGGTGCAGCCGGAACACCGACGGAATGATCGAAAAGATCCTCGAACACGGCAGTCTTTCCAACGAGACGATCATGGTCCTTTTGAACGCGATCTGCTTCGACGCGCACTGGGAGACGACATACGAGGAAAGCGATGTCCGGGATGCCGTTTTCCATGGAGAAAAGCAGGAAAAAAACATCAAGATGATGTACTCCAGAGAGTACGGATACATTTCCGGACCGAACGAGACGGGTTTCGTAAAGACCTACGCGGAC
Source organism: uncultured Ruminococcus sp. (assembly GCA_902783535.1). Classification (GTDB taxonomy): domain Bacteria; phylum Bacillota; class Clostridia; order Oscillospirales; family CAG-382; genus Coliplasma. Next base: position 4,187 of record CACZRJ010000232.1, read on the forward strand.
GGACATTACGCCTTTGTCGGACTTCTGCCGAACGGCGGAAAGACGGTTTCCGCGTATCTCGAAACGCTGGACGGCGAAAAATGGGTTTCGCTGATGAGAAGCGCCGGCGGGAAGGTCGACGCGGGGCTTCCGAAGTTCGAATTCGACTGGTCGGGATCGCTTCCGGATGTTTTGCGTTCGCTCGGAATGCGAAAGGTGTTTACGGCGGATCAGTCCGATCTGAGCGGTCTGGGATATCTTGACAGCGGAAACGGGATCTACATTTCCGAAGTGATCCACAAAACGCACATCGAAGTCGACGAATCCGGCACGCGGGCCGCGGCCGCCACCGCGGTGGTGCCCGTGGAAGCCACAGCCGTGCCTGCGCCTGTACCGCAGGTTTACCTCGACCGTCCCTTCGTTTACGCGATCGTCGACACGAATACAAACCTGCCCGTTTTCATCGGCACGATGACCGATTTCTGAAAACGGTCTGACGCAAAGAATCTGCCTGCAAAAGAAAAGGGTGCGATCCGTTCGGATCGCACCGCTTTTTTTCGGTTGCAAAGGGCGGGGAAAGTCGTAGTTTCCTATTTCGCCCGGAGATTCGTGAAGATCTGAACGAGTCCGGAAAATCCGCCTGCCGTGATCAAAAGAACGATGAAGACGATCAGCGCAACGACGTAGACGCACCAGTAGGAGCGGGCGAAGTTGCGGCGGTTGATATTCCCGCTGGAAATACTGAAAACGATCAGGAAAATGAATCCGACGACCGGGATCGAGAACAGGATCTGCAGTCCGAAATATGCCCAGGGCGAGAGGGGAGCGTATTGTCCGATGGGACGGTTGTTCATGTCTACCTCCTTATGCGGCATAGCCTTTTTTTCTTCATTATACCGCTCAA
>CACZRJ010000233.1 GCA_902783535.1 uncultured Ruminococcus sp.
AGGACGTCGGCTTACGTCAGGACCTACGAGTGGTTCGACCGCTCGTCCGGAGACCGTCTTTTCGGAAGCGAACGGGTTTTCGCCGTTCTGCTCCGGAACGCGAGACGCGTTCTGGTATACGGCGGGGGAGAACTGATATCGGAATACGCGCTGCCTTTCGCGCCGGCTTCGGCCGCGCTGGACGGAGACAGCGTCGCTGTGACGTCCGAAGACGGAAAAATGCTGTTTCTGAACGGCCGGACGTTCGTTCCGGGCGTGTCCGTAAAAAAAGTGTTTTTCGCCGGTCATGCGCTCCACCTGTTCGACGGAAGATCGGTCTATCTGTTTGACGGGTCGTCCGCCGTCGATACAGGCATCCGCGCGGACGAAGCGGCGGGATCCGGGGATCTGACCGTCTGGACGAAGGACGGGATCCTGTACGGCGAATGCGGAGGAGCGGAATTCTCGGTCGACGCGGGCGAAAACGGCGAACACCTGCTGACGGACGGGGAATTCGCGTCCGCCGGGCAGACCGTCTGCCGGTTTACGGCAAACGGATGGGAGGAGATCGGATATACGGACGTTCGCCCGGTCTCGATGGCTTCCGGATGCATGCTGACCGAAGGCGGGCTGACGGATATGGGAACGATGACGGTCCTCCGGGTGTTCGACGCGAGCGGATGCGAAGACGCTGTCCTTTCCCGGGAATGCGGCGCGCTCTTCCTCACCGCAGACGGAAACGTCATCCAGTGCGTTTCCGAAGAGGCGGAAACCGGGGTGATGCCGTTCTGGAAAGCGCCGGAACCGTCCGGCTGCGCGAACGGGACCCTTTACAGGGAATCGACTGTGATCGGCTATGTCGCCGGGACCGGGGTCCTGGACGGGAAGCGGATCCCTTCCGGTTATTCTGTCACCGAACCCGGCGAGCACGTCTTCCGGCTGGTCCTGCCCTGCGGTCTGGAGCACCGGTCCGTGTTCCGCGTGATCCCCGGACTCGAAGGCATCGCGTTCCTGCACCCGGAGATCAGGCTGAGCGTCAACGAGACCGGCACGCTGCCGGTCATATACCTCCCCGCGGAGGCCTCCCGCGTGTCCGTCTTCTACAGGGCCGACTCGGACTGCATCCAGCTGAACGGCGACGGATCTTTCCGCGCGGTGAAAGAAGGGACCGCGAACGTGACCGCGGCCACGGAAGAAGGAAAACATATCGCCACGTGCGTCGTGCGCGTGACATCCGCACTGCTCCGGTTCCGGACGGATTCCGGATATCTCGCGGACCGCGCGTACGGGCTGCTGCTGGGCGTGCCGGAAGCCGCTTCGAAGGAAACGATCGAAGAAAGCGTGATTTCCGCCGGACGGGTCTCCTTCTCGACGGAAAACGTCGGAACAGGGACGGTGGTCCGTCTGCACGCGGAAGACGGAAGCGTTCTGGACGAACTGGAGATCGTCATCAGGGGAGACGTCGACGGCGACGGATACGTGACCCTGCACGACATGACCGTGCTGGAAAGGCTGCTGGAATCCGGGGAGGAATCCGGCGCGGCGGTCCTTGCCGCGGCGGACGCGGACGACAGCGGATCCGTCACGAGCAGAGACCTGAACCGTCTGCAGTCACGCATCCTCTTCGACAGAGGATACGGGAAAAGAGAACTTCCGCCGGTGCTGGAAGACGGCGAGGCCGTTCTTTTGGCGCCCGCCCTGATCGAAGAGGGGGAAACCGTCCGCGTCCTGATCGGATTGAAGGACTGCGACGGCGCGAACGGCGTCAGCGGACGGCTGACCTTCGACACTAACAGATGGACCTATGAAGGATACGAATCGCATGGATGGAACATGACCGTCACGGAGAACCGGTCCGGTCAGGTCGCGTTTCTCGGAAGCGGGCAGCCGGCAAAGGACATGCATCCGGTCGTTTCGCTGTTCTTCCGGCCTCTTCGGGGAGAGATCGATCCGCCGGAAATGTCCGAACTGCTGCTGCGAGACGTCACGATCATCCGTTTGGAGGACGCGCGGTCGCTCGAAAGAAAGACGCTGAAAGCGGAGCCCCGGCGGAAATCCTACGGGGAAATCAACATCGCGGCGAACGGCATGGAACCGTTCAGCCCCGAAAGACAGACATACGACCTCAGTCTTCCGTACGACACCTTTTTCGTGGATCTGTCCCTGACGTATCCCGAGAACTACAAAGCGGAAATCATCGATCCCGTCTTTGTGAAGAGCAACCGTCTGGACGTGACGGTGCGGTTCGTCTCGCCGGAAGGGGAGGAATCCGTCTACACCGTACGCGCATACAGGGACGGCATCCGGCCGAAAAGCGGAAACAGCGAACTGGCCTCTCTGTCCGTCGAAGGATACGAGATCGGCTTTTCGCCGGACAGGACCGAATACCGGCTGACCGTACCGCGCGGAACGACGGGACTGACCGTGCGCTGCGCGCCTGCCGACAGGCGGGCGGCGTACGAGATCACGGGAACGGCGTTCAATACGGCGTATGAAGAAAACACCGTCCGGATCCGCGTCACCGCGGAGGACGGAAGCGAAACGGTCTATACGATCATCGCCCGCTACGAGGACGAAAAAGATCACGAATCGGAACAGTCGGCGCCCGGAGACGACGAGAAGTCCGATCCCGGACCCGCGGTATGGATCGTCGCGTTCGCGTCCGTCGCCGCGGTCGCCGGCAGCACCGCGCTTCTGTTCCGGAAAAGAAAACCGACGGACGGAACGAACGGCGGTGAGTAGACATCCGGAAGGATCGGCGAAAAACAGCGAAAACGGAGGAATTGACATGACTGACATGAGAGACTGGATCAGGGAACTGGCGTCGGACTCGCCCGCGCCGGGAGGCGGCGGAGCCGCCGCGCTGACCGGCGCCTGCGCAGCGGCGCTGGGCGGCATGGTCGCGAATCTGACATACGGCAATCCGAAATACGCGTCCGTCAGAGACGATATGGGGGCGTTCGCCGCGCGCGCGTCCGAGTTATCTGAACACATGTTCAATCTAATCGAAGAGGACAGAGAGGCGTTTCTTCCGCTCGCGGCCGCCTACCGGATCCCGAAAGACGATCCGGACAGACCGTCGAAACTGGAATTCGCGCTCCGGACCGCCGCGGGCGCGCCGATGGAAATGCTGAAGACGGCCTCCGCGATCCCTGAACTGCTGAACGAACTGCTCGCGAAAGGCTCCCGGCTCGCCCTGAGCGACGTCGGCTGCGCTTCCGAACTCTGCGCTTCCTGCGCGAAAACTGCATATATCAACGTGCTGGTCAACACGGGCCTGATGAAGGACCGCGATTTCGCCGGACGGATGGAAGAAGAAGCGGAGTCTCTGCTTGACGGAATCCTTTCGGCGTGCGACGGACTGTCCGCGTCCGTTCTGCGGACGCTGAAGAAATAGGGAGGGAAAAGCATGGACTGGAGAGGAAAACCCGTTTCGGACGGAATGCTTTCCGACCTGTCTTCGCGGGTCGAACAGCTGAAAAAGAAGGGGATCCTGCCGAAGCTTGCGGTCCTGCGCGTCGGAGAACGTCCGGAAGACCTTGCATACGAGCGGGGGATCGTGAAGCGGTTCTCAGCCGCGAACGCGAAAGTCGAGGTGTCCGCTTTTCCGGAAGACGTCAGCCAGAAGACGCTGGAGGAGGCCGTCGAAGCGTGGAACGCCCGGAACGACGTCCACGGGATCCTCGTTTTCCGCCCGCTTCCGAAGCATCTGAACGAAGAAAAACTGTTCCGGATCCTGTCGCCCGAAAAGGACGTCGACTGCATGACGCCGGAGAACGCGCTGCACGTATATTACGGGGACGGGAAGGGATTCTTCCCCTGCACTCCCCAGGCGGTCATCGAAATGATCGACGCGTACGGATACGACGTCTGCGGGAAGAATATCGCCGTTGTCGGACGGAGCAAAGTCGTCGGGAAACCGCTCGCGATGATGCTGATCGCGCGGCACGCGACGGTCACCGTCTGCCATACGAGGACGAAAAACCTGGAAGAGATCTGCCGACGGGCGGACATGATCGTCGCCTGCGCCGGGAGCGCGCGGATGATCGGACCGGCTCACGTCCGGCCGGAAACGGTTCTGATCGACGTCGGGATCAACGCCGACGGAGACGGTATCTGCGGAGACGCAGACTACGAAAGGATTTCCGGCATCGTGTCCGTCATCACGCCCGTGCCGGGCGGCGTCGGATCGGTCACGACCTCCGTCCTGCTCAAGCATGTCGTCGAGAGCGCGGAGAGGTCCGCGGACTGAACGGGTAAAAACAAAAAAAGACATCCCGCCGCGGCGGGATGTTTTCCTATCTGCGCGTGATCGGGAACGGCGGGTGCGCTTCGGAGGTCCGGAAACAGTCGAGCACCGTCCGGATCTCGCGTTCGGTCTCCGTCGTGAACAGCAGCGTGCACAGACCGATGCCGGCTTTTTTCAGCTCCTTCCGCCTGTCGAGACGGTAGGTCGGCAGGGAATTGTAGATCAGATTCCTGTGTCCGTCCGCGCGGAGGACGGGGAAAGAAGCGCCGGTCCGGTCGATCAGCTCGCAAGCGCAACGGGACATGCCCGGGGCGTTCGCGTCCTTTCCGTTCCGCTCTTCCGGATGCAGGCATTTCCCCGCGATGTTTCTGATGATGCAGTTTTCCGTCTGCATCAGCGGGATCCTGCCGTATCCCAGCGCCTCCATCGCCGAAGAGGACATGCCGAAGGACAGAAGGTCCGATTCGGGAGAAAGGAAAAGCGAGGAGAAAGAAAACTTTTCGAGCAGATCCCTCGTTTCCCTGCTGTAGACGTTCAGCGGATAGTCGCCGTGGATGACGAATCCGTCCAGCAGGGGAAGATATGACAGATTCGGCACGGTGGCTCTGCGGATTCCGGCTTTTTTCGCTTCGGAGATCCTTCTTTCGAGTTCCGGGAACCCGCTGTCGAAGGTCACGCGCGGAAGAAGGATGCTGATCCTGTCTTCCATGCCCGAAATGTCCGTTTCCGGTAGAAACCGGAGCGGAACGTCGATCCGGTTCGCGTCGGAAAAGAGCGACAGGTCCTTCATCGGACGTCCTTCCGGGCGCGCGACATAGCCGAGCTGCTCTTTCGGGGACATGATTACGTGCGCCGTCCGTTCCGGAAGGATCATCGGAGACGCCGCTTCGGTTCTCGCGTCCGAGTTTTCCCGGCCGCGCGGACCGGTCTCGCCGCGGGCCGTTTTGCGGAGCTCCCTGGACAAACGCTTGTCTTCCTCGCGGCGGACGCCGAACATGTCCGGAGAAGTCCGCCCGGTAAAATATCCGTCCGTGAATCCCGACCGCGAAAAGGCGCGTTCGAGTTCGTCCAGTTCCTTTTCCGTCGGCATCCGCTTTTCATCCAGCAGCTTTCTGTAGACGGACGTGACGCGGAAGACGTAGTCGGCCGATTTCATCCTGCCTTCGATCTTGAAGGCTTTGACGCCCGCTTCGGTCAGTTCCTCCAGTCGGGAGGCGAGGCAGTTGTCCTTCATGGAAAGCGGGAAGGGATTGGCGCCCCGGTAGGGGAGACGGCAGGGCTGCGCGCATTCGCCGCGGTTGCCGCTCCTCCGTCCGATGACGGAGGACATGAGACAGCCCCCGCTTTCGCAGACGCAAAACGCGCCGTGCACGAAGACCTCCGTGTCGATGGGGGAGTTCCGGACGTAGGACCTGATCTCCCCGATCGGCATCTCCCTGGCGAGCACGACGCGGGAGAAGCCGAGCGACTGCAGAATGCCCGCGGCCGCGGAAGCGTGCTGGCGGAGCTGCGTGCTCGCGTGGAGCACGGCATCCGGGAACGTTTTCCTGATGCGCGAGGCGAGTCCGAGGTCCTGGATGATGTACGCGTCCGGACGGACGTCGCTTTCGAGGAAGCCGACCTCTTCCAGAACGTCGGGAAGTTCCCGGTCGGCCACCAGCGTATTCAGCGTGATCAGCAGCCGGACGCCGGCCTCTCTGCACTTCTTTCCGGCTTCGATCAGCTGATCTCTCGTAAAGTTTTTCGCGTTCGCGCGCGCATTGAACCGCGCGCCGCCGAGATAGACCTCGTCCGCTCCGGCGGAGATCGCCGCGGCGAGAGCGTCCATGCTCCCGGCGGGAGAAAGCAGCATCGCCATCTCAGCGGGCTTTCAGGAATTCCGCTTCCGGAAGCAGATTCCCGTCGGAGGCCATCCTGAGTCCGTCGCGGGAGAACAGGAGGACCTGCGTGTGCGGCGTGTCGATGTGTCTGCAGACGACCGCCCATCCGCCGTCCGTCTTTTTCAGAGCAGAGCGCAGATGGAAGGCTTCGATCCGCCCGAGGTGTGGGTCCAGCGTGATCAGGCCCGGCTTGCACATCCGGAGCATCGGCCGGCTTTCCAGCCAGCAGCCGTTGCCCGCGAGGACGGACTGCGTTCCGTACGCGGTTTCGAACCGGATGCGGAGGCCGTCCTTTTCCGGAAGAAATTCGGCGGACCGGATCTTTACGATGTTGTCTTCATATTCGTATTTCGCGTACGCGGGAAGGTCATCGTATTCAGGCATGTCGTAGAAGGAGTCCACGTCTTTTTCAAGTTCGGAAGCCTCCGAAGGATCGTCTTTCAGAAGGTCGCTCATGAGTTCGAACATGTCGTCGACCGTCCCCTGGAGATTGGAAGACGACTCTTCGAGCGTGAAGACGGCGTTTTCCTCAGGCCATACGATGCAGAACTGTCCGTACGCGCCGTCCCCGCGAAATCCGCCTCTCGCGTTCCTCCAGAACTGATATCCGTATCCGACGACCCAGTCGGGCGTGCCGTTTCCGCTGTTGTCGGCGATCGGGGAAGTCGCGCGTTTCAGATATTCTTCCGAGACGATCCGCTTTCCCTGATACACGCCGTTGTTCAGGAGCATTGTTCCGAACCGGAACAGTTCGTCCTCGGAAACGAACAGCCCCGTTCCGCCGCAGTGGGTCCCGTCTGCGCAGCAGAGGGGCGGACGGTTCTCGATCCCGAGCGGAACGAAAACGTGCTCGTTCATGAAATCCCTGAGCGGCATTCCCGCTCTACGCGCGACGGCGGCGCCGCACGCGGCCGTTCCGCCGGTGGAGTATACGAAGGTCGTGCCCGGCTTGTAGACGACGGGCATCGCGAAGAAGGTCCGCAAAGCGTCGTCCGAGAACCGCATGGCGTCCATGTGGCAGACCGCGTGCCCCGACTGCATGGACAGCACGTCGCCGAGACGCATTTCGGCCAGGTTCTCCGAAACGGTCTCCGGCAGCTTGTCCGGGAAGATGTCGATCATTCTTTCGTCCGTGGAAAGCAGCCCCATTTCCTCGGCGATCCCGACGCAGACGGAGGTGAAGGACTTGGAAAGGGAGTACAGGTGCATCCCTTCGTCGGAACGGTAGGGCGGAAAGACCGCGGAAGCGGTTTTTCCCTTGACGGAAACGTGGAACGCGCGCGGAGTCGCGCCGCTCTCTCTGAGGCGGGCGACGAACCTGCGGATGGCTTTCGTATTGACGCCGGAAGAAAAGGTTACGCTCATGACTGAATGCTCCGATCGGTTTCTTTACAGGGATCATTTTATCACGCCGCGGACGCGAGCGCAAGACAATGTTGACTTTTTCGCGAAAACGGGTATACTGTTGTCAAATGATACAATGGAGGTTTATGTGGTGAAGGATCAGGTTTGGAAGTCCATCGGCATCTGTCTGCTGTTCTGCGGTCTCGCGTGCGTGCTCGGCCCGTATTCTCTGAGCTGCGTTTCCGCCGCGGTCCTCGTCATGATGATCTCCGGATTCCTTCAGGCGCCCGGGTTCGCATTCGTCAGCGGACTGCTGTATCTCGTCATCGGGATCTTCCTGCCCGTTCTGCCGGACTGGAATCACGGCATGACGAAGGGATTCGGCGCGCTGTTCGGAACGTCCGGCGGGATGCTTCTCGCGCTCCCGATCCTCGCGTTCACGATCGCCATTTTCCGCCGCCTGCCCATGAAATACCCGGCTCTGAACCTTCTGATCGGCCTGGCCGCCGGATTCATCGTCTTCTTCGGATTCGGCCTGCTGTGGTTCGTGATCAAGTCAGGGACCGTGGATCTCCGCGCGATGGGGACGGCGTTCCTGCTTTACGGACTGGACGCTGCCGCCGCGTTCGCCGCCTATCCGCTGTTCTCCCGGGCTTCGAGGAGGAAGGGCGGATGACGAAACTGATTGCGCTCCTGCTCGTCCTGCTGATGGCGATGGGATGCAGCCGGTACGACGGCCGGGACG
>CACZRJ010000234.1 GCA_902783535.1 uncultured Ruminococcus sp.
ATAATGTTATCTGCCGGACAGAAAGCGAAGGAAGGCAGCTCATGCGGAAGTGCCCATTTTGCGTCCGCATGCTCGAGGCAGGTGATCTTTCCTGAAACGATCGAAGCATGGTACAGAAAGAGATGGATTTGAATATCCGGATATGTGTGTACCGTTTCGAAGAACAATGAACCGGGCTGTACGGTGATATCGAGCTCCTCAAGACATTCTCTGATCAGTGCGCCTGCATGAGTTTCACCCTGCTCGACTTTTCCGCCTACGAATTCCCAAAGCAGACCCCGCGCTTTGTTTGCCGGTCTCTGGCAAACCAAGATCCGCCCCTGCTCACATATCAGCGCTGCGACGACTTCCCTTTCCTGCATGCTCAGCATTCCTCCAGAAGGTCCTTGAACTGGCTGACCGCATTTCTGAAGTCGTCAATGCCTGCAAGGATGACGTCCGGTTTCCTCATGTCGATTTCTGCAACGAGGAGGCTGTCAAGAGGCGACTTTGAATTTCCGCAGGAGAGGAAATCCAGATATTTTTTGATATAAGGCTGCCCTTCCGACTCGATCTTTTTGACGATCGCAGATGCGGCGCAGATGCAGGTAGCATATTTATACACGTAGAAGTTGTAGTAGAAATGCGGGACGCGCATCCATTCATACTGTATCTGGCGGTCGCAAACGACATCTTTTCCGAAATAGCGAAGGTTCAGCTGATAGTATTCATCAGACAGTATTTCTTTTGTCAGCGGTTCCCCGGTCTCCACAGTGTGGTGAATGAACTCCTCGAATTCGGCGAACATCGTCTGGCGGTACAGAGTACTCTTGTAAGTGCTCATCAGCTCGTCGAGGATGTTCATTTTGATGGACTTGTCTTTGCTCGTCTTCAGAAGATGATGCGAGAGAAGGAGTTCATTGACTGTGGAGGCCACTTCAGCAACGAAGATCGTATATTCGGAATTCTGTGAGTCGTTGTTTTTCCTGGAGAAATACGAATGCATCGAGTGGCCGGCTTCATGCGCGAGAGTGGAAATATTGTCAAATGTGCCGCTGAAGTTCAGCAGAATGTAGGGCTTTGTCTCGTAGCAACCTGCGCTGTATGCCCCGCCGCGCTTGCCTTTCGTCGGATAAACGTCGACCCAGCCGTCTTTTCGCAGTCCTTTTTCAAGTACGCTGATGTAATCCGGTCCGTAAATCTTTAACGCGTCGAGTACGATATCGACAGCCTCGTCATATTCATACTGTCTGCTCTGCGAAGCAATCAAAGGCGTGTAAACGTCATACAGATGAAGTTTTTCAACATTCAGCAGTTTTCTTTTCAGTTCGTAATACTCGAACAGCGGAGACATATGATCTCTAACGGTTTGCACCAGATTATGATAGATGGAGGACGGAACTTCGTCTTCGAAAACGGACGCTTCAAGGCTGTTTTCGAAATGCCTGACTTCGGCGATCGTAGTCATTTCGCGAACGAACCCGTTTAGAAGGTTGGCAAACGTATTCCCGTATTGATCGTAAGTTTTGTAAAGGGAACGGAATGCGTTTCTGCGTACATTCCGGTTTTGGGACATGACGAGCGGAACATACGTTGAGTCATTCAGAGGAACGCGTTTGCCGTCATCATCCTTCACGAAGCCGAACTGCAAGTCGGCGTTTGCAAATATGCTGCGGATGGTTTCGTGAGACTGCAACGCATTGGAAAGATCCGCGAACAGTTTTTCCTCACTGTCCGAAAGCAGGTGTTTCCGGTAGCGTCTGTACCTGTCTATGACGCGTTTGAACGAGAGCAGTCCGGGCTGTTCCTTATACCAGGATACGAGCTTTTTCTCGGGAATTCTGCAGACTGCAGGCACAACGAAGAAGGAAGCCGAGCCAAGATCATTGTAAAGCATACGGACTTTTGCGGCAAGCGATTGGAAGCCGTTGTCAGACAGGTCAACATCCGAATTCCTCTCGGCATACTCCGACAGTTTCCGCAGTTTCTGATATATCCGGTTGTACTCAGAAAGCACATTCAAAAGGCCGTCGGCGGATTTGGAAATGCGTTCGCCCGATAGAGCAAACGACCGAATTTCTTTATCGACATCTGCAAAGTCTGATTCGAATGCGTCCCTGCTTGAATAGATTTCAGAAAGGTTCCATTTATACTTCTGCGGAATCTGGTTGCGTGAATCGTACATTATTTATGTCCTCCGTATTATTTCATTTCAAGAATGGTTACGCCGGTTTCCCCTTCGCCGTATTTTCCTACGCGGAACGAAGCGATTCGCTTGTCTTTTCTGAAGTACTGCCATAAGGCGTTTCTAAGCGCGCCGGTCCCTTTTCCGTGAATCACTGTGACCGTCGTGAATCCTGCCAGTTTGACTTCCTCAAGCCACCTGTCGATGGCAAACCAGGCGTCGTCGCCCGTGAATCCGCGCACGTCGATCTCGTTTTTGTATCCTCCTGCGGGTGCCGCTTCGTAGGAAGTCGTTCCTTTTCGCCTGACAGGGGCTTTTTTGATCGGTTCGTCCGTCAGCCGGATATTTGAAAGCGTCGTTTTTGTTTCGGTCCTTCCGACAATGCATACAACGGATTCTCCGCTGACTGATTTTACGGTCGCGTCACATCCGATATCGGCGAGGATCACGCGTTCCCCGGGTTTCGGAAGGCGCGGAAGTACATAGGGTGCGTCATCCGGCTCAGGCTGCTTGGAAGCAAGCCATTCTCGAGACTCGTTCAGCGCTTCTCTTACGGACTTTCTGGCTTCTTCGATCCGCTCTGCGTCCCTTTTCTTTGCCTCTGAACGTTTGATATCATCCAACTCCGCGAAAACGCGCCTGCTCGTCTGTTTGGCGGCCTCAAGGATTCTTTCGGCCTGCTGACGCGCGCGGTCCAGTTCAGCTTCAGCTTTTTCGATCAACTGCCGGCTTTTCTCCTCGGCTTCTTGCTCTTTGATGGATGCTTTTTTCTTCGCCTCTTCAGCGGCAATCATATCTTTTTCCATCGTCTGTCCCGTCATTTCAAGCTTCGAAATGACCTCTTCAAACCGGATATTGTCATCAGCGAGAAGATCCTTTGCGTGTGCGATGATGTCTTCTCCAAGGCCGAGTCGGGACGAGATGGCGAATGCGTTTGACTTGCCGGGTATTCCGACGATCAAATGATATGTCGGAGAAAGTGTTTCCACGTCAAATTCGCAGGAAGCGTTCAAAATACCGTCGGTGTCCAGCGCATACAGCTTCAGTTCGGAATAATGCGTTGTGGCGGCTGTCAGAGCACCACCTGAACGAACTTTTTCCAGGATCGCGATCGCGAGCGCAGCTCCTTCGGTCGGATCGGTACCTGCGCCAAGTTCATCAAACAGCACAAGAGATTTGCTGTCGAATGCATGCAGGATGCCGACGATGTTCGTCATGTGCGCGGAGAATGTCGACAATGACTGTTCGATGCTCTGCTCGTCTCCGATGTCCGGTAGAACGGAACTGACATAAGGAAGAGCAGTTCCTTCCGCACAGGGAGGAAACACGCCGGACTGCGCCAGCATGCACGTCAGGCCGATCGTCTTCAGCGTAACTGTTTTCCCGCCCGTGTTCGGACCGGTGATGATCAGAGTCTTGTCGCGGCCTCCGAATTCGAGGGAGATCGGAACGACCTTCTGCGGATCGATCAGCGGATGCCGCGCTTTCTTCAGAGCGATCGAGTCCGAACCCATGGAAGGCCTGAATCCGCGCATCGAAGAAGAATAGGAAGCTTTGGAAAAGATCACGTCCAAAGTAAGAATCGTGTTGTAATCAAGAATGAGGAGCGAGCCGTAGGCAGCAACCTGCGACGAAAGGTTCTGAAGGATCCTGTCAATCTCTTCTTTCTCCTGACCGGCCAGATCCCTCAGCCTGTTGTTTGCTTCCACGACGGATATCGGCTCGATGAACAGCGTCGCGCCGGAAGCAGATGAATCATGGACGATTCCTTTGATCTCGTTTTTGTTCGCTGCCTTGACCGGTACGACAAAACGTCCGGATCTCTGCGTGACGATGGGCTCCTGCAGATATTTGGACAAAGGACCGCTGATGATGCGGTTCAAAGAGATCCGCACATCTTCTTCGGATTTTGAGATCGCTCTGCGGATCCGCAGCAATTCCTGCGACGCGTCGTCGGCGATCTGGTCTTCCGCAAGAATGATCCTGTCGATTTCATGTGCGAAAGAAAGGTCCGATGACAGTGATGCGAAATAGTCATACAGAGCGCCGAGATCTTTTTCCGGAATGTATTTTTTCAGCGAAGCGGCCGTCTTCAAAGCGGACGCAACAGACATCAGTTCCTTTGGAAAGAGAATCGCATCCTTGTAGCTCCGTTCAACGATGGACGGGATGTCTGAGGAGACATACAGAGGAGGAGATCCTTTGAAAGTGAGCGCATGAAGCGCTTCTTCAGTTTCGTCAAGCATTCTCTGCACGACGGCCGGGTCATCGGAAGGCTGCATTGCAAGGATCGATGCCTTTCCGCCTTCAGAATGCGCGAAGGCTGAGATGTTCGAAAGGACTTTATCAAATTCCAGTGCATGGGCAGCGCGTTCAAAATATTTCATAAATCAAGATTCCATTTTCAATATGTCATGTAGATATATGAGCGTCGTCATTTTTCTGTCGACTCTCAGGGAAATGTATTTTTCGGTCACTTCGTTCAGCTCATCCAGATAAGGCTGTTTCAGACGGAACAGGAACAGTTTATTGACAGGATTGGTCAGAATGTGGCGGAGCGACGAAAAAACGGGTTCGGATATTTGTACGGCGTTCGGCGACCGTTCTTCTTTCGGAACGCATTTGCCGCAAAAAATGTAACCGTCTTCCAGATCAAAAAACTTCGGAGAGATCTCTGCAGCAGGCTTTCCGCAGATCGGACAGGCCGAGAAATCCGGAGCAAATCCGATCAGGGCGGCAAGATGGAATTCGAATGCGGCTTTGATGACCAGGGGCTCTGAAATGTTCTTTTCAGCGGCATAAAGCGCATTCAGTAGCAGACGCATGATATCGGTGCCTTCGTCCCCTCCGACGTTGACGAAGGAAGCGAGGTCGCATAGATAGCATGCCAGAGCGTATGCGATGACGTCGGACCTGAGTTCGTAGAAATTGTGCAGAAGCGTAGACTCCTGCATCGTATAAAAGCCGTTCTTTTCGTTTACGACGAACTCGGAATATGCAAACAGCTGAGACGATCTGGAGTTGCTGGACGATATCTTTCTGACGCCTCTCGCACGAATAAACAGAACGCCGGAAGATTCCGTAAGAATCTGAAGATCCTTATCCATCTCGCCTTTTTCATTCTCTCGTACGACGATCCCTTTGAATTTGACCGACATATTCAGTCTCCGTTTTTAAAGCCGAACCTGTTGAGCATGGTCTGGCTGTCTCTCCAGTTGTCCTTGACTTTCACCCACAAATCGAGGAATATGCGTGCGTCGAATAATTTTTCGGCTTCCTCTCTCGCATAGGTCCCGATTTTCTTGTGTGATTCCCGTTCGCAGTACAGGTTTGCCCTCACGACAATGACGCCTTTGCTTTCCTTGAAGTCCTCGATGCTGACTGCGATTCCGTGCGGAACCTCGTCATTCAGAAGCCTCAGCGCTTTTTCACGGATGATCTCCGCGAAGATCTGACGCTCCGGCTGATCGGTATATTCATCGTCCGGGAAAAAGTGAACGCTTTCGACAAGAAACTGGTCCAGTTCTGCAAAAATAGCGTCGATTCCGATTGCTTTTTCAGCAGACACGGGAATCAGCGCATTGAACCGGTATTGTCCGGACAGTTCATCAATCTGCTGCGCAAGTTTCGCCTTATTGACGAGGTCCACTTTATTGATGACCAAAAGCAGCGGGACACCGGAATCGGAATATCTCTGAAGAGATGCGCGTTCCGTGGAATTCAATTCCGTGCATGCTTCAATCATGAACAGGATCACATCGGAATCCTGAGTTGCCGTTCCGACCTGCTTCATCATATATTCGCCAAGCAGAGTTCTCGGTTTATGCAGACCGGGAGTGTCGATAAAGACGTACTGATCCTCGCCTTTCGTCAAAATTCCGGTGATCCTTGTTCTTGTTGTCTGCGGCTTCTTGGAAACGATTGCGACTTTTTCTCCGAGCAGGGTGTTCAGAAGCGTTGACTTCCCTACATTCGGCTTTCCGGTGATGGTGATAAATGATGTGCGTGTCATGGTGTCTCCGCTCCTTGTAAAGAAGTGTTCAGCGTTTCGTCTGATCAGCGTGTGATTCCAAGGTTGTCGAGGATCTCTTTTTGCTTGTTCTCCATCACGACCCGTTCCTTGTCGGTCTCGTGATCGTAGCCGAGCAAATGGAGTGCGGCATGGGCGCAAAGGAAGCAAAGCTCTCTTTTCAGAGAATGACCGTATTCCTCAGCCTGTCTTCTTGCCGTCTCAACTGAGATCACGATCGATCCGAGCGAAACGTAAATGTCCGGGTAGTCGAAGTCCATCATGGGAAAGGAGAGGACGTCTGTCGGCCTGTCGATCCCGCGAAAGCGGCTGTTGATCGATCTGATCTCCTCATCCCCGCAGAGAATCAGGTCCAGCTCAAACCGATGATTGGGATATTGTTCATTTACGCATGTGCGGATGACCCGCTTCATCAGCGGCAGGTAAGTGACAGGAACAGGAAATTCAGGACGCAGATCGGCATCGATGCGAATCAATTGATATCCCCTCTTTCGTTATGCTCATTTTTTTCATAAGCCTGAATGATCTTTTGGACGAGCGGATGTCTGACGACATCTTGACGCCCGAATTTAAAGATCTCTATGCCTTTGATTCCTCTCAGGATGGAGACCGCCTCCACAAGGCCGCTTGTGCAGCTTCTCGGCAGGTCGATCTGCGTGATGTCGCCTGTTACGACCGCCTTGCTGTTGTTCCCCAGCCTTGTCAGAAACATTTTCATCTGTTCCGGCGTTGTATTCTGAGCTTCGTCAAGTATGATATATGCGTCGTCAAGCGTTCTGCCGCGCATATATGCAAGCGGGCAGATCTCAAGCACTCCTTTTTCCACGGAACGAACGGAGCCGTCCGCTCCGAGCATTTCATTCAATGCGTCATACAGCGGGCGAAGGTAGGGATCGATCTTACTCTGCAGATCGCCAGGAAGAAATCCGAGTTTTTCTCCTGCCTCAACAGCCGGACGCGTCAGCACGATGCGCGAGACCTGTTTCTGCTTCAATGCAGTCACAGCCATTGCAACGGCCAAAAATGTCTTTCCGGTTCCGGCAGGCCCGATCCCGAACACTATGGTGTTGTTTTTGATGGCGTCGACATAGTTCTTCTGCCCCAATGTTTTCGCTTTGATTGGTTTTCCTTTCGCCGTCAGACACAGGCAGTCCGAGTAGACATTCGACAGCTCCTCCGTTCGGCCTTCCCGAACCATGGATATCACGTAGCCGATGCTGTTTGCGTCGATGATCCCGTTCAGTTCGGAGATCTTTTTCAGCTGCAGGACGCATTGGGTCGCCTGTTCAACAGCGGTATCAGAGTCCCCGGTAATCTTCAGACTCCCGTCTCTGCAGGTGATTGTGACGTCGAAATATTCTTCTATGGTACTGAGATTTGTGTCCAGGGTTCCGTATAACTGTGAGAGAAAATCAATGGATAATTCGGATAAAGTTCTTTCAGACATACGCATTCCTCGTAAGCGTTTTGTATTTCACCATTATGCTATCATATTTCTGATGAAAAGTCAAAAGAAATAGCAAAAAATTCGCTTGCAGAGCATGATTCGAAACCGTATTTCCGTGCTCATTCAAGGCGAGGGACATTATTTTCTTGAAAAAGGCTCTTTGCACTTGCCAAAAGGATTTCTTTATGTTATTCTTAAAAAAAATAAATGAAGGAGAAGGCATCGATGAATAAACCGATTCTTATCATGGTTTCGCTTCTGCTGTGCTTAACGATGATTTTCGCCGGATGCGGCAGTCAGCCGGTTCAGGAATCATCCGAACCTGCAGAATCTGTCCAGTCTGCCGTTGAATCTGAAGAAGTCAGTATTCCTGAACCAGTTCTTTTCTCCAATCTACCTGAAAAAAACTATGAAGGCGAGACGATCACGTTCCTTGTGGAAGGCGATTACATGAACACATATAAGTCCGTCGAGGTCCTTCCGCATCCGGATTCGTACGAAACGCTGAACAGAGCGATTACGGACAGAAACAACCTTGTCACGGAAAGGTTCGGCGTAACATTCGAAGAATACCGGACGGAACGCTACGGAGACATGATCTCCATTCTGAGAAACAATTCAATGTCCGGCGTCAACGAGTACGACATCGTCATGCCGTACTTCCCCGAAGCGGCTCTGTTCGCACAGGAAGGAGGCCTGCTCGATCTTAGAACTCTGGAGAACATTCATTACAAAGAGCCCTACTATGATCAGGGTTCCGTGGACGACCTCTCCATTCTCGGAAAAAACTATTTCGTGACAGGAGACCTCTCGCTGCTGTCCTATGATGTGACGCATACGCTTGTTTTTGACAAGAATCTTGTTCAAAAGTATCATCTGGAATCTCCTTACGATCTGGTGCTGAGCGGCAAATGGACGATCAACAAACTGTGGGAAATGGCCAAACAGGTCCAGTTTGACATCGACGGCGAGCCCGGAATGGGATATCTTGACCAGTACGGATTCCTGGTAAACAACAATTTTACAAGTACGATGTTTATCGGCGCCGGCCAGCGATTCACGGTCAAAAACGAGAAAGACGAACCGACGCTCGCCGTTTACAGTGAAGAAGCCGTTAATGTTTTCGGAACCATATATGATCTGATCAACGACGAAACGGCAAGCGGGAAGATAGACTTCACGTCCGGCGGGTACTGGATCACCTCCGCCGCTGCCGGAAAGAATATCTGGGAAGCCGCGAACGACTCGGTCGGAAACGGTCGGACGCTGTTCCGCGCCGTCGCTCTGAACAGTATTCTGAAGCTTGGCGAGTACGAATGCAGCTTCGGCCTGCTGCCTGCGCCGAAATATACAGAGACCCAGGACCGTTATTATAACCGCGTATCAACCATCTACGGAAGTTGTGTTGCAATTCCCGTCAATGTGAAAGATTCCGAGATGTCATCGATCATCCTCGACGCGATGATGCAGGCTTCGACAAAAACGGTCAAAACAGCGTATTTTGACGTCATTATGAAAGAACGGAAGATCCAGGATTACGAAAGCGAACAAATGCTGGACATCATCCTCAAAACCCGTGTTTACGAGTTCGGCTCCATCTACGGATGGGGCAGCTCCGCGCACGGCTCATCAAACCTCATGGGATTCATGGACAAAATCGCGTTCCAGGGTCCCAACACATTCGTGTCGACCTGGGACTCGATCAAAGATGCCGTTCAGGCGGACCTGGATGCGACACTGAGTGTCTACGAATCACTGAACTAAGCAAATAACTGCTGATAACAGAATCACCCGGGCAGAAGTACTGCCCGGGTGATTTTCTGATCTGTGTAAAAACCGCTTGAAGAAACGGTCAATAAGCCATAAGGATTTCCTGGTTCAATGTGAGATATTCCTTCATTTCATCGGGTCTCAACGGACGAGACAGCAATACGGCGGAAAGATAGATATGCCGTGCGATGCGGTCTGCCTTATCGTCAGACTCATCCATTGTCTGCAGTCTCCGGACAAGCGCGTTCTTCGTATTGACCGTGAGGATCTCATCCAGCGGGAATGCGAACCCCTCGTCATCCGTTCCCGAGTGCATGCTGTACATTTTCATCATGTCTGACATGCGGCGACTTTCCTCGTCCACTTTCAGAAGGGCCGGCGCATCGTTTTCATCCAATGCAACGAACTGGATCTTCGCATCGTCTTTTTTCAGCGCCTTCCGGAAGAACTTCTCCAGAAGCTCGGATTTGGACTCTTCCCCGTCCTGCAACGCGTTCAGATCAGAGTCGATCCGGCGGAATTTGATCTTGTCGTTTTTCCCTTCAAGGAACTGCGCGTAGTTCGAGTCCATCAGCGTATCGAATACGAGAACAGGGATATTTTTGGACGCGAAGAGATCGAGATAGTAGCTTTGAGCTTTCTTATCCGTCGTGTAATAGACGGTACCCTCTTCTTTTCCGTCCATGTATTCGTCAAG
>CACZRJ010000235.1 GCA_902783535.1 uncultured Ruminococcus sp.
GTCGTGACGTTCAGATACTGCTCCGCAAAACTTACGACGGCGTCCGCGCGCGTTTTCATCTCGCCCGCACCGAAACGCTGAAAGAACCCGACGGGGAGCGACAGCAGGCGCGTCATCACCGCAGTGCGTACTGCGGTGAGCGTTTTCTGCATCTGTCTCCCGGTGAGAAGCCCTTTCACGACGCTGAACAGATGCATGGAGACCAGAATACAAATCATGCAGACGGAAACCCCGATCAGCGGTTCGGCGCTTCCGGAGCCGGCCACAGGTCCCGTCAGCAGCTTGACGAGATACGGCAGGATCAGCCCGATCGCCAGGACGAGGAGCTGTGACGCGTTGAGCAGGAGCCGTTCGCCCAAGGGAACCGATTTCCGGATAAAGCGGATCAGTTCGATCGGCTCAATCTCCTTTTGCGGGAACGGACGGCAGAAGCTCAACGCCGCCGTTTCGAACCTCGCCGCGCTGCGTCGTGTGACCCGCAGCCGTTTTTTCGTCACCGGATCGTTGAAACTGTATCCGCCGAAGTGTCCGGGGATCAACGCGACGGGCGTCTGATTGTCCTTCGTGAACGCGAGGATCGGTCCGAATGCGTCGAGGTACCAGCTGTCTTTCAGCTCGACCTCGCGGTACATCATGCCGTACGCCTGCTGATAGTACTCCGTGAGATCGGAAATGCCGACGAAGCTCTCCGGTATGTCGAGCGGTCTCAATTCGAAAAACTGCAGGATCTCGTCGATCGCATTCTTCGCGACGTCCCGCTTGTCCTCGTTCCGGATGATCGGGCGTGACCCGAGAACGACGCCCGCGATCTCGTCGAAAGAATTCTCCAGAAGCCGCTGGTCCGTATCATTCCGTTCATTCAGTTGTTCCTTAAACAAGCTCATGACGGTGCCTCACGATTCGCTTGCGATCAGTTTTGCGTATGCGCCGTTCTTTTCCATGAGGGAACCGTGCGTGCCGTGTTCGACCGCCTTCCCGTGATCCAGAACGACAATTTCATCGCAGTCTCTCGCTACGGAGAGCCTGTGCGTGATAACGATGCAGGTAATGCCCCTGTTGCGTATGGCGCTGAAGACCTCGTATTCCGTCGCCGCGTCCAGCGCGGACGTCGCCTCATCCAGAATCAGAACGGAGGGATCCATCGCAAGCGCCCGCGCGATCTCCAGCCGCTGACGCTGTCCGCCGGACAGATTCCGTCCGCCGCTGCGAAGCTTATGCTGATACCCGTTTACCATCTCGGAAACGTCCTTGTGAATCGCCGCGTCGCGCGCCGCGCAGACAACCTCGAAATCCATGATCGAGCTGTCCCACATCCGGATATTGTTGCTCACCGTGCCTTCAAACAGCGACGGCTCCTGATCGATGACCGTGAGCGAGCTCGAAAGCGCCTCCCGCGGGTACGCGCTCCGCGGCTTGCCGTCGTACAGGATCTCGCCCGACCACGGCTGATACAGCCCCGCGACCATGCCTGCGATCGTGGATTTCCCGCAGCCGGACGGTCCGACCAGCGCGATCCATTGCCCGGGCTTCACGGAAAGCGAAAAGTTCTCGATGATCGGCGCGCTCGCTTTGGAGTAGCCGAACGTCACGTTTTTCAGTTCGATCCCTCCGCGGATCTTTCCGATCACGTCTTCCGCGCTTTCCTCCGCTTCCCGGAACGCTTCGTCGTCCCGATACTGCATGACGTCCTCCACGCGTTCCATCTGCGCCCGCATCTCCTGCATCGTCTGACCGGCGTTTACAAATGACATCGCCGGCGACAGGAACGAGCTCATAAAGCCCTGAAACATCAGTACCGCACCGAGCGTGAACTCACCGCGAATCGTCAGATACACACCGATCGCCAGAACTGCATAGTTTGCGAGCGTGACCAGGAACAGCGGAAGCTGACCGAGGTACTGCTCGACCTTTTTCTCTTCCACCGTCTGCAGATTGACGAGCGCCTGATAACCGGCCCAGCGGCGGAAAAAGCTGCTTTCGGCGCCGTTTGCCTTAATGGATTCGATCAAGTCGATGCCGGCAAGCGCAGTCGAATCCCGTTTGCTTTCGTCCCGCAGGCGTACGCGCGTGATATTGATCCGCCGCCGCGAGACGCTTCCGGACAGGAAGACGTTCGCCGTAAGGACCGCAATTCCGAACAGGGAAAGGATAACGCTTCTTCGCAGCATCAGGACGAGATACAGCCCGACCGCCACCGTATTCATCGCCAGCGGCGCGAGCGAATTCACGAACACGCCCGCAATGGAAGCGTTCATCGCCTCGCGGGTCTGAATGTCGCCCGGACGGCGCTGCACGAAAAAGTCCATAGGCATCCTGAGCACTTTCCACATATAGGACGTGCTGCCGATCGCCGCCATCTTGCCGTTTATCCGAAGCGAATAGACCGCGCGCGCCCATTCTGCGGCGATCTGTACGACGCTGAGCACGAGCAGAACGGCAAGGAACGGTTCCGCCCACTGCTCGTTCTGTTCCAGAAGCAGGCGGTCGACAAAAAACCGCGACGCGACAAAGTTTACGATATTGAATATGTAGAAGATCAGCATCACAGCGGCAATGAACGCGATCGCCCCGCCCATGCCGGACAGCCGCTTCTTTGCGAACGCGTAGATGCTCGCGGGCTTTCCGTCCTGCCGAAACCGTTCCGTCGGCTTCATGATCATCACGATGCCGGTGAAGGATTCGTCGAACTCCTTCTTCGTGACACGGACCGCTCCGCGCGCCGAGTCGTTCAGATAGACGTATTTTCCCCGGAACCCTTTCAGCACGACGAAATGGTTCATATTCCAGTGAATGATGCACGGAAACCGCCCTTTTTCGCGAAGCTCTTCCGGCGACATCTTAAAGACCTTCACGTCAAGCCCGTACGACTTTGCCGCAAGATAGATCTTCTCCGCGTTGACGCCGTCCCGCGAGACGCTGCAGTCCGTACGCACCTGTTCGATCGGAACCCATTTCCCGTAATAAGCCAAAATCATAGCCAGAGATGCAGCGCCGCACTCCAGCCATTCAAGCTGCATCATAACCGGGACTCTGGCAACGCCCTTTGTGAGCGTTTGTTTTCCGTTCCGTCTTACCATCGCCGTTTATCTGTCTCCGAGAATATACCGGATCAGTTTGATTTCGCCCGTTACGATCTTTCCCAGATATTGACCGTCCGGCAGCTCAACGTACGCAAGCCCGGTCTTGATGCCGAATTCGTCCTCTTCCGTTTTGCTGACAAGATACTCTTCTCCGTCGATCCGCACGATCATTCCCGCTTCGACGTCGGACGGGATCAGCGTGACGATCCGCGCCTCGCCGTCCGAAACGACGATGTGCACGTCCTTCACGATCTCGATCGATCCGATCGCGCTCCACACGATACCGGCAGCCAGAAGCAGCGCCACAGCCGCAATGATGATCCACATCCGCGGCGACGTAACCCTGAGATAATCCGTAAGCTGCTCCGGTGAGGAAATCTTGTCCATCGCTTTTTTTCGGAATAATGTTTGATCGTTCTCCGCCATGTTTCTTCCTCGCTTTTTTCCGGGAATCCGGTTCGTCCGGACCCGTATGCCGGTTTCCGTTTGGTTCCGCCGCCGGGCGCGTTCTTCGCGCAAACATTCCAAACAGAACAGGATCCTGTCCGGTGATGCGTCTTATGCCCGTTTTGCCGTATCCGGATACGTGCTGTTGAATTATTATATATCCTAATTTAATATAATAACAGAAATACTGCCGGAAATCAATATAATATCGTAATGAATCCCCCCGCCGGCGCGGGATGCGCCGCTGCCTGCCCACCCTGTATGATACTATCACCATGGATGAAGCATCCGGAAAACACAGCAACTTATCGGGATTTTCGGCACATTTGCTGCAGGATTGATCAGCTGTATGCCGCACTGCATAAAGAAGTTTTATGCAAAACGGTGAATTGCAAAGGACGGATTTGTGAGAAAAAGGAGGGCATTTTATAAGCACGGATCGTACAGAACCACATTCGGCAAAGATTCATTGGAAGCGGATTCCACCGCTTCGGCATGACAAGATCACGATCTGCCGGTGCATATTGTAATTGACCATGCATTTCGACAGCAGGCAATACTCCGCGTGTGCAGTAAAAGAAAACAA
>CACZRJ010000236.1 GCA_902783535.1 uncultured Ruminococcus sp.
AAGGCAAAAAAATGAAAGAAACAATAGGAGAGAATTAGAAAAATGAAGAAACTGATCGCAATTCTTTTGACTGCGGCGCTTCTTTGCACCACGGTGCTTGTGCTCAGCGTATCTGCCACGGCGGTGAACGCGGAGTATGACGTAGCATTCACACAGACGTCCCCGAATATCGACGGCGTTGTCGACAGCGGCGAATACGGAAAATATCCGATTTCCACGTTCGACATCAAAGATTATTCGGATGAGTTCCTGTTGAACCATTACAAAATCACGGACGACGACCTGTCGTTTGAATTCTACGCAACCTGGGACAAGGACAACTTCTACATGGCATGGGTCGTCCACACTTCGTACGACTCTAGAATACCAGACAGTGAGTTTGCAGAAATAGGCGGGAATATGTGGCAATACTGCTGTGTACAGTTCATCATCACTCCCGGTGCACCAAATTCCAATGAGAAAAAGTTCCAGACATCTGAGTGGTCCGGCAACTATCTCGAAGCCGGTCTGACCTTGAGAAACGACGGCAAATCGTCCGGCGTCTGCTGGTCTCAGCCAGAAGCGGCAAAAGGCGAATTCGGCCCCGGCGACTGGGAATTCGCAGGGTCCAGAGATGAGAAAAAAGGAATCACCACATATGAAGTCCGGCTTCCTTTCGTGAAGTCCGGTATCGCTACCAAAGGCGACGGCGCTCAGTTTGGCTTGACCTATGCGGTTGCAGCACAGGAGCATTATCTCGATGATGAAAAAACACATGGTATGGTCGAATGGCAGGACGCGATCTTAAATAAGGCGCCATTCGGAGGCCGCACCGGAAAGAATGCCGATAATGCTGCTATCATGACCATGGTCGGCTCCGGCATGAAGGAGGAGGTCATTCCCAACCCCGGAGACAGAAAGGAAGGAAAACTTCCCGAAGGACTGAAAGAATCGCTTCTGAGATTCGACTCCTTGAACAAGGCGATCGAGCAGGACAAATCCACCCTTTTGACGAAATTCGATGATCCGATCACCGGATTCAACACCACCTGGTCTTACTGCATGCTTCTCCGCCCGGCTGAGAAGATCAAGCAGCTCGACGGCTACTATACCGTTGCCGCCGTTTATCCCGGCGACGGAAGCATGACCGATCTTTCGTTCGATACGGAAATCAAGGACGGAGACCTGGTCGCAGTCTTCCACGGTGATGAAGGCGGAGCGGGATATGAACGCAAACAGCAGGCCGCTTCTCTTCCGATCGGTCAGAAAGTCTATCTCTTCGGCTTTGAAATCGTCAATGACGTAGACGCCAGCTTCAAATACAAGAACGCGCAGCTCTGCATCGTTGAAGATCCTGCCGCCGCGCTTTACGGCACGACCTGGATCTCCGGCGACAACGAGATCGTTTTCTCCTCCAAAGAGGATATGAAAGTCACCATCAACGGCGAAGAGAAGCCGTTCACGATGAGCGACAAGGGCGTTCTGAAAATCGACGGGAAAAAGACCGACTGGGAAATCGCGGAAGACGGAAGCCTGATTCTGAACAAAGAGACCTTCGCCAAGGTCGGAGAAGCGGACACCGAAAAACTGTCCTCTCTGATCACCGCGGCGGAAGCGCTTGCCGAAAACGAATACACCGCTGAAACGTTTGCAGCAGTCAAGTCTGCTCTTGACGCTGCGAAAGCGAAAATCGAAGCCGGCGACCTCGACTCCCGCAACCAGGAAGAGCTCGATGCGCTTGCCGAAACGCTTGAGAACGCCGTGAAGGCGCTTGAGAAGGTTCCGGAAGAATCTTCCGAAGAGCCCACGCCGGATGAATCCTCCGCAGAACCCGTGGATGAGTCCAAGCCTGCGGAAGAAAGCAACAATCAGCCCGAATCCAGCGTGCCCGCACAGCAGCCGTCCGGCGGATTCCCGTGGTGGGGCTGGCTCCTGATCGGACTCGGCGTCGTCGCGATCGTCTGCGTTGTCGTCGTTGTCGTTCTGAAGGGCAAAAAGAAATAAGCCTGAACACCAAACCGATTATATTTGATACTTGCGATAGGCCAGGCCCACCGGGGGATCCTCGGTGGGCCTGTGCCAATCCTGATGTGGGAGAATTCCCGATGCTTGAGGTGAAATATGGAACGCAAGAGCAAAATCAATTACTATCTTGACATCGCTCAAACGGTCGCTACGCGCGCGACGTGTCTTCGCAGAAAATTCGGAGCCATCATCGTGCGCGATGACGTCATCATTTCCACCGGTTACAACGGAGCGCCCCGCGGGAGAAAGAACTGCTGCGATCTCGGCACATGCCTTCGGACCGAAATGAACATCCCGCGCGGGGAAAGGTATGAACTTTGCCGCTCTGTCCATGCGGAAGCAAATGCGATCATTTCTGCGGCCAGAGACCGGATGCTCGGCGCCGACCTGTACCTGTGCTGCGTCGACGGCATGAGCGGTGAGCTTGTTCCCGGCACGACGAGCTGCCAGATGTGCAAGAGGCTCGTGATCAATGCGGGCATTCAGCGGGTGATTGTCAGGAACACCGCTGAAGAATATACGATTTTTTCTGTCGACGACTGGGTCACCAACGACGACAGCCTCGGTACCATCGGATATTGACCGGCCGCTTCTTGCGGAGAAAAGGAGAAGGCAATGCGGATAAAGAAATCCATCAGTCTCATATCTTTGGCGGCTGTGGTCCTTGCCGTCTCATTTCTTTACGGGTGCGGAAACGCGAAGCGCGCGGAAATGAATGAATCCGGGTTCACGATTGCCGAAGACGAAAGCGCGTACCTGCTCTGCAGTCCTTTTGCCCTGAAGCCGATCACGGTCGGAGAAGTATACGCTGCGGCCGGAGACACCAGCTTTTACCGAATCCCTTATCAGGACCCGGCGGAATTCCTGTGCGACAAAGACGCGGCAAGCGGAAGCAGCTACGTCTATCGCAGCAAACAGTTGCCCGAAGTGACGCTGGAGTCATTCGGCGCAGTCGCGGCATGGGTATATATCGAGGGATTAGAATCGACGATGGTCGGACAGTTTTATGCTGACGACGAATTCCTTCCGGAGGAAAAACGAGGGCTGAATCCGAGCCAGGACACCTCGCTGGTCAGAAAGATCGCTTCCGCGTTGAGCAGCGGCACGGCCGTGGAAGTGCCCGATTCATCCTATACGGACGCCGACACCTTCTATATTCGGATGCTCGGGCCGAATTATCCCGGCTTGTATTATAACGTCTGTTTCTTCGCCGACAAGGAAGGAAACTACTACCTCGAAGACATGGGAACATTCAAAATCGTCGATTGTCCCGCGGAAGTCGCAATCCGGATGGTCGGAGAATAAGGAGAATTGTATGAAAAAGATCTTTTTGGCGGCTGTTGTGATCTTGATCCTCCTTCCGTCTTTCGCATGCGGGGGAGATATTCCGTATTACCACCAGGAGTCTTCATCGGCTCCCGTGATCGACCCCGTTTCAGATCCGGTTCCTGCATTTGTCGTTGGTGAAAACGGATTTTATGATACGGAGAATGACATTGAATATGTTCGCATTGAAGGGATTCAACCGAAAAAAATAGGGAAACTGTATGCCTCCGTATCTGTTGGAACCGGCGACGGAGTTTCGGAAAAACGGTTTTTTGAAATTGAGAATGAGCATCCGACCTATTTTTTGTGCGACGAGAGCGGAAACGTTTTCAAAAACACGATGATGCCGATGCTGTCCATGCCGGGTGAAGAATCATTCGATCAGCAGTATCCCGGTCTTGAGCCGCCAAGCGAATGAGGAAACGCACGATGACCCGGATTGAACCGCTGTCGGAAGCGACGGTTGTCACGGCGGCGGCCGTTGAGAAGGCTTGCCTTGAAACCGCCTGGTCAGAGTCGCAGCTTCGGCAGCTGCCTGCGCATACTGTTTATCTGATTGCGTTGAATGAGGCCGGAGAAGTTGAAGGGATCTGCAGTGCCAACCGGATGGGAGACGAGGCAGAACTGCTGAACCTCGCCGTTTTACCGGAATACAGAAGGCAGGGAACTGCCGGCCGGCTGCTGGCTTGTCTGTCTCAAAAACTGTCGGCGGACGGTTTCCGGAAACTGTATCTGGAAGTTGCCGAAACCAATCTGCCGGCCATATCGCTGTACCGTAAATACGGTTTTTCTGAAATCGGGCTGCGGCGCGGTTTTTATCACGGCACTGACGCCGTACTGATGGAGAAATCATTATGCTGATTTTTGGAATTGAATCATCCTGCGACGAAACCGCCGCCTCTGTCGTCGAAGACGGGAGGATCATCAGGTCAAACGTTGTCGCCACGCAGATCGAACTGCATGCGCTTTATGGCGGTGTCGTTCCGGAGATCGCCTCCAGAGCCCATACGGAAGCGATATCAGGCGTGGCGGAGGAAGCGTTCCGTCAAGCGGGCATCTCGCCGGAAGAGATCGATGCCGTGGCGGTGACGTATGCGCCCGGACTCATCGGCGCTTTGCTGACTGGTCTCTCTTTCGCAAAAGGATTTGCCTATTCAATGAAGAAACCGATCGTTCCCGTTCATCATCTGCGCGGTCACATTGCCGCCAACTATCTTGTCTGGCCCGAATTGAAACCGCCGTTTATCGCCATTTGCGTTTCGGGCGGAAACACGGAGCTGATGATTGTTGAGGATTATACGCGTTACCGCTTTGTAGGGACGACAAGGGATGATGCGGCCGGAGAGGCGTTCGACAAATGCGCGCGCGTGCTCGGCCTTCCGTATCCCGGAGGGGCCGCAATGGATCGCCTGGCGTCAGTCGGAAACAAACACGCATACGCTTTTCATGAAGGATCCGTGGACGGCGCACCGTATGATTTTTCCTTTTCCGGATTGAAAACGGCCGTTATCAATACCGTTCATACGGAAACCCAGAAGGGTCGCGTGATCGACGACGCCTTCCGGGCGGATATTTCCGCCTCATTCACCGACGCCGTCGTCAGGACGATCGTCGGAAGACTGGAGCATCTCCTGAAGGAGAACGTCGAGGGACTTGACATCGTTCTTGCCGGTGGCGTCGCCGCAAATTCGCACCTTCGCACAGCCTGTGAAGAACTTGCCGGAAAATACGGACGCAGACTGTTTATGCCTCCGCTGAAACTGTGCGGAGACAACGCTGCGATGATCGCTTCTCAGGGTTATTACGAGTTCGTTTCAGGAGCGAATGCCAGCTGGTCGCTGAATGCTTACGCGACAAAATCGGTATCCGAGGGATAGACTTTTTTCCGGAAAAACAATCCGAAAATGCGCGCCGGACGGCGCGCATTTTCTGCTGAAATTATGAGTTTCGTCACAATTCCTTCAAAGTGCGAGTGACATAATAATTGGCTGAAAAAGTGGAAAAGTCTGTGGAAAAATCAGGGTTTTGCACCGAAAAGGCGGAAAAGAATGATGCGACGGGGCTTCGAGAAGTGGAAAACCCGGTGGAAAAAGTGGAAAACCATGGTTTTTCGGTTGCGAGCAAATATTGATTATGTCAACAAGCAGGTGCTCTTTTTTGTAAAAAAGACGAGACAATAGACATAATGTTTCTTACCGGTAAACGGCCTCCGGTCGAGATCATTTGGACTGAGCAAAAAGACGGTTCAGGCAAGAAAAGCGCCCACGTTTGACATCGGGCACTTTTTGCGTTCGGCTGTTTTTGAATGACGGTTCGGAAGCGGTTTTGAACGTTGGGAAATGAATCGGTTTTACGGGGCGGGCGGATACTCGTTGCAGAGGAGGTAGAGCGGCGGCTCATCCTCTTCGATGGACGGAAAGCGTCCCTGCGGTTCATAGAATCGATTATCCGTGTTGTCGTCGTTCACCATGGAAACTTCTCCGATCAGGCACGGTCCGAATCCCTTTTCTGCCCAGAATTCGTGATACTGAAATGGCGGAAGGGTGATGGATTCTCCGGGAAGGAGCCGAAGCACGGTTCCCGCGGGAACTGTTTTTTCGCATCCGTCAAGATGCACGGTCACAGGAGTATCCGCAAGTTCTTCGCTTTCTCCGCAGTTGTAAACGCGGATCATCAGATGTCCTCCTCCGCGGTTGATAATGTCTTCCATTTTGTGCCAGTGGAAATGCATCGGGCTGTCCTGATCTTCCTGGGAGATCAGATACTTTTCAGCATATGTTTTTTTGCATTTCGGGTCTTTCAGATTTCCGTTCCGCATGGTAAAAAGGAAAAGGCCGATCCGGTTGAAGTCCCCGTGTCCATAGTCGGTAATGTCCCAGCCCAGCATATTCTCGCGGATTTCGTCGTATGAATGATCCTTGCTTTTCCATTCATCCGGGGTGAAGTAGGCGAAAGGCGGAAGCGCGCATTTCATTTCTTTCATGAAGGAAATGGTTTCGCGCATGATTTGATTGATCTCAGAACGTTTCATAAAAAGCCCCTCTCTTCTTTTCTTATGTCATTTTACCACACGAAAGCCGGAAATGCAACAAGGATGCAAACCGCGGCGGTGCGTTTTGCAGGCGGCGGAGGAAAAAAGAACGGTTGCAAAGAAGTAAAGAGTGTGATATAGTTGAAAAAACGCGAAAAGGAAAAAGCAACATGTCGTATTTCAATCAGCAAATGGTCGCATGGGGCAGTTCCCGCAGTGCGATCCGCGAAATATTCGAATATGGAAACCGCCGTGCCGAAGAGATCGGAAGAGAAAATATCTTTGATTTCAGCCTTGGAAACCCCAGCGTCCCCGCACCGCAGGCTCTCGGGGAAGAAATCGCCCGTCTTGCGGCATACGAGGACCCGGTCCTGCTGCACGGATACACCTCTGCCCAGGGTGCTCCCGGGACGAGGCAGGCGATCGCGGACGAATTGAATCGCCGGTTCGGGACCGCCGTCGGAAAAGATGATCTGTATTTGACATGCGGCGCGGCCGCATCGGTCGCAATCGTTCTGAAAGCACTGGTTGAGCCGGGACAGGGCGATGAGGTCCTTGTCATTGCGCCGTTTTTCCCGGAGTACAGGGTATTTGCCGAGGCGGCGGGCGCGACGCTGACCGTGGTACCCGCGGACGAGGATCATTTCGGAATCCGCATTTCGGATTTGGAAGCAAGAATCAGCAGCCGGACGAAAGCAGTGATCATCAATGTTCCAAACAACCCGACGGGCGTCATTTACCCGGAAAAGACCGTTCGGGAATTGTGTCTGGTTCTGGAGCGGAAATCAGCAGAATACGGTCATCCTGTTTATTTGATTTCCGATGAGCCTTACCGTGAACTCGTATATGATAAAGCAAAGGGACTTCCGTTCATCACGCATCTGTATAAAAACGCTGTCGTTTGTTATTCGTTCAGCAAATCTCTGTCGGTTCCCGGAGAACGTTTCGGGTATATCCTGATTCCTTCGGAGGCAGATGACAGCCGTCTTTTATATGCTGCGGTCTGCGGGGCGGGAAGAGCGCTCGGATACGTCTGCGCTCCCAGCCTGATGCAGAATGCCATTCCCCGGGTCTTAAACGAACGCCCGGATCTGACGGTTTACAGAAAGAACAGAGATCTGCTCCTGAACGCTCTGACCTCCTACGGATTCAGATGCATTCCGCCTGACGGCGCATTTTATCTGTTTATGCAGTCTCCGGAGCCGGATGCGGGATCCTTCTGCAAAAAAGCGAGGGATTTTGAGATCCTGATGGTGCCGTCTGACAGCTTTGGCGTGACCGGATTTGTGCGGATCGCCTATTGTGTCAAAACGGAAATGGTCGAAAAGTCTCTGAGCGCGTTTCGGAAACTGGCCGAAGCATACGGGCTCGGCGTGTGAAAATGCGCGGACCGTCCGGAGGATGATCGATCATATGAAATATGCCGGCAACGCAGCTATCCTGCGTTGCCGGCATAAATTTTTGGACAAAAAGGGGAGTCAACGGGATGCAAACGATCAGTCGAGCTTCTTTTCGATGGTCATTTCCACCGTGCGGCCGAGAATGGAGACCTTAACGTCATCCGCGATATGGCCCACCACGGATTTTTCCAATTCATCCCAGGCTTCTTTTGCTTCCTGCTTGCTTTGCTCGCTGTACTGCCGAAGCTGGTCTCTGTAATCTTCCATGGACCAAACATAACTGTTATACATCTGCGGTGCGCCTCCGCCGAATCCCGCGGAGAACATCGGAACGCCGCCCGAGGGCTCGAAGAAAGAACGGATCTTCCCCATAAAGCCGCGCGTCGCCTCATTTTTGCCGCTGGTGGAAGCCGCCAGGAGCTGGTCGCGCTGTTTTTCATCGATCAGACTTTGAACGCGAAGGTGAAGCGTGTAGACCTGGTCTTCGTCCTCCATCCAGAATTCGCCGTTGACATTTCCGGCAATGGCGCGCATCAGCGCCAGCGTTTCTTCTGCCAGAAGCCGCAGGTACATCGTGTTTTTCGGTGAAAGCTCTTTGTAGGCCGCTACTTTTTCAACTTGCGCCAGAGCAGCGTCCATGTTGCTGCCCGTATTGGAAATTGTCAGAATGTCGGTCTTCATCGTTTATCTCCTTATTCAATATTCAGAATATCTGAAAATCCGGTCACGTCGAACACTTCGCGTACGATCTCGTTCACGTTTTTCACCTTCATGCCGCCTTTGCCGCTCATTTGCTTATGGGCGGACAGAAGCACGCGAAGTCCTGCGGAAGAAACGTAATCGAGTCCGGAAAAATCCAGGATCAGGCTGTCCGCACTGTCCAGGGAGGCACTCAGTTCCTGCTCCAGCTCCGGTGAGGTCGTGGTGTCCAGACGACCGCTCACAGCCAGCGTCAGAGCAGTTCCGTTCTGCTGTTTGGTGATAGTCATTTCCATTTTTCTCCTTTATTGCTTTTGATAAGGTATTATACCACAATTATTTGCAATTAACAACTACTTTTCGAATGAAACCCGATGTGGCAGGCGATTCCCTGCAGTCAGTTTCCATCCGGCGACGGAGATTCTTCAATCCCCGGATCGGAAGATTCCGGAGGCTGAGGCTCCGAGACGGCCGACGACTCGGCTGGCAGGCTGCTTTCCTGCGGCGGATTGCTCACATCCTGCGATGATTCGGAAGGCGGCGTCGGAGGAACGACGGGACCTGTCGCGTCGGTCGCCCCGGTGAAATGTTCAAGACAGATTCTGTTGTAGGGATCGCCCGAAGAAGAAGTGTAGCCCGGATATTCCTGATGGTCCTTCTCTTTGCTGTAAAGATTTCTGAAGAACGGGACACCCGTGGATGACGGATAAAGGTAATCTTCCGGGACGTCGATATAGATGTACTGGGCATCGGAGATTTTGAGGTTTCCTTTGAACAGACGTTCCTGCTTGGTCTTCAGGCGGAACCCTGCCCATACGAGGTCGCTTTCCGGGCAGTTGCATCCGGGCAGACAGATGGCTTTGGTTTTTCTGTCCCATTGCACCAGGACATGCTTGTCGCAGTATTCCGTCGGCGGTTCGGTTTTCAGGTAGTAGAAGTTTGAGGTGACGCAGGATTCCGCTTCCCCGGTGATGTATGCGATGTCGTTCTCGCAAGCGTCCGTAGCGAGTTTGCCAGAGATCGTGCAGATCCTGATCCCCGTATTTTCGGCATATCCGACAGACCCGGGAACCGCGAATGTTTTCGTGTACGGGATGTCGTTGTCTTCGTAGAACTTGTATATTTTTTCAAAGACGGTGTTCCACAGCTCCCCGCATGACGAGCTGGCCGAGGTGATCGTTTTGTTGTTGTCGTATCCGTACCAGCAGGCGGCGACGAGATCAGGCGTGAACCCGCAGAAGTAAAGATCTTTGTTGTCGTTCGTCGTTCCGGTTTTTGCGGCGACTTCGAGTCCCTCGTATTTGTTGAAGAAGGTGCAGTACCTTCTTGCAGTACCGTAAGGGCCGGTGACGACCGTCTGCATCAGTCTTGTGATCATGAAAGCGGTCGACTCCGTGTAAAGGACGGAGTGCTCTTCTCCGTTGCTCAGAACGATGTTGCCCATGCTGTCTGTGACAGTCGTATAAGTCCGCGCTTTGGACGTGACTCCGCTGTTGGCGAGACAGGCGTAGGCCTGCGTCATTTCGCGCACGGTCACGCCGAACGTAAAGGATCCGAGCGAAAGGGGAGAAAGCGCCTGGTCCGAAAACGTGACGCCTGTCCGCGGAGAGGTATAGCTGCTGACGATGCTTGTGAAGCCTGAATTGATCAGATTGTTGAAAACGCGGGCGACGCCGAGTCTGTTGCAGGTGTTGACAGCGACGGTGTTCAGCGAGCGCTGAATGGCATACTCGAGTGAAACGGAGCCCTCGTATCTGTTCGTCGCATTGTTCGGCCAGAACGCCTTTTCATCCTTGTCGTAAGAGTAAGGGATGTCGTCGCAGGGCCCGGCATAGTTGTAAAGCCCCGTTTCGAGAGCGAACGCGTAGAGGGAGATCGGCTTGATCGAAGAGCCGCACTGCCGTTTGGAGTGCGTTGCGCGGTTCAGTCCGCGGCTGATCTTTTTCTCACCGCGCCCGCCGACGATTCCGAGCAGATCTCCGGTTTTCTGGTCCATGACGCACATGGCCGCCTGCGCCTTCAAGCCGGTCGTTTTCGGCCAGTATTTCTCGTTGACGAAGACCTCCTCAAGAATCCCCTGAATGTCGGGATTCAGGCACGTGGTGATATGCAGGCCTCCGGAGTAAAGCATCAGCGACGCCTCCTGCTCGGAATAGTTGTATTCCGTCATCAGGTCGGCGATGACGTCGTCGATCACGGCGTCAATGTAGTATGAGTGGACGAATTCGGTGTAGGTGCCGGTATCGTCGTCATTGGAAAGGACCAGCGGAGCGTCGTAAGCTTCATAATACTCTTCTTCCGTGATGACTTCCTGACGGAGCATTTCGCGGAGAACGAGATTCCGGCGCTCAAGGTTGTTCAGCGGATTGACCAGAGGATCGTAATGGATCGGCCATTTTCCGATGGAGGCGATGGCCGCGCATTCGTTCAGCGTCAAGTCGGACAGTTCCTTCCCGAAATATTCCTGGGCCGCAGCGCGGACGCCGTAGCAGTTTTCGGAAAGATAAATCGTGTTCAGATACATTTCCAGTATTTCGGTCTTGGAATACTTCTTGTCGACATTCAGCGCGCGGAAAATTTCCTGGACCTTTCTCTGGATGGTTTCTTCATTGTTCCCGGAAACGTTTTTGATCAGCTGCTGGGTGATGGTCGACCCGCCGTATGCGGAGCCGGAGGG
>CACZRJ010000237.1 GCA_902783535.1 uncultured Ruminococcus sp.
ATCCATGATTCGGCAAATTACAAATCATTACAGCTTTTAGAACATTCAAAAACCATTCTTACAGAGAGGCGGCAGCAAGAAGATACCGGACCTCAGGGGAGCAATTCCTCCCCAACCTACGCAAATGCTTAGAGGTTGGAGTATCCTTGCTATCTTTCGATGACAGTTTTCAAACGTTGGATCATCATTCTGGCATCGGCCGTGCTGCTGACGGCATTGTCCGCATGCCTTCCGGACGCGCCTTCCAGCACGTCAGAGGATTCGCCGGATCTTTCTTCCGGTGAATCGTCATCGCAAACGGAATCGCTCCAGCTTTCGGAGGAGCCCTCCGAAGACAGCTTCGAAGTCAGTTTCGAAGAGAGTTCCGAGGTCTCCGAACCGGAGGAATCCGGATGGAAAGCCTTCCGGAGCGACAGGGAGATCCGCGTTGAGACATACGAAGCCTCGCCCATCCCCGAGACCGGTTTTTCCGTTCTGACGTCCGCATTGACGGTCGGCGTCGGGAAAAACAGCCCGATCTCCTACGCGTTCAAGCCCATCGGCGCGACGGACCACAGTCTGACCTGGGTCTCCTCGAACCCGTCCATCGCAACGGTTTCCGAGACCGGCGTCGTGACCGGCGTCGGCGTCGGCGCCACGTATGTGACCGCGACGACGAAGAGCGGGAGAAGCAGCAGCTGCAAGGTCACCGTCGTCCAGATGGACACGACAATTCTCGGCAATCTCATCGACCGTCTGACGGAAGGCACCTTCTCCGACTGGACGTTCGCATACTGCGACATGGACTTCGACGGGGAAAAGGACCTGATCGCCCGCAAGGCGGACCCGCGCGGCATCGCGCCCACGTCGTCCGTCTACAGGGTCTCCGACGGCAAACTTCTCGCGACCTTCGATACGGGAGAAGGTGAGGAATGGGGATACTGGACCGGCGAAGCCGCGCCGAGGTACTACCTCATCTCCTTCAAGCAGACGCCGGAACCTTCCGTGACCCGGTACGCCATCGATCTGCTTCTCGCGGAGAACGGCGAACTGAAGGCGAAGCGGCTGTATTACAGGGACGAGTATCCGGGCGGAGACATCAAATATTACGTTTCCGGGGAAAACGGGGAACTGTCCGAAACGGACGAAACGAAATATACGGAATTCCGGACGAATTTCTTCGCATCGAACAAGCAGTCCGGCAACGACCTGACTTTCGTG
Organism: uncultured Ruminococcus sp.; assembly: GCA_902783535.1. Lineage (GTDB taxonomy): Bacteria > Bacillota > Clostridia > Oscillospirales > CAG-382 > Coliplasma. The sequence continues at coordinate 1,201 of CACZRJ010000237.1, forward strand.
ACCGCCCGTGACTCCGAAGCGGTCGCCAGGGCGCTGAGAAAAACGGAAACACCCGTCTGAAAAGAGAAAACAAAAAAGAAATACAACCATCCAAATCAGGAGGAAACAAATGAGAAACAACGGAAAATTCCGTCTCGCAGCGTTTGCGCTCTGTCTGCTTCTGCTTTGCGGACTGACGCTCGCCGCATGCGGTCCCGCGACGCCTCCGGCCGAGTCGTCCGCGCCCGCAACGTCTGCCGGCGACACGTCCGCGACAGAGTCCACGACGGAACAGGGCGGCTCCAAGTACCAGAACGCGGACAAGCAGTATACGACCGAGAACCTCGGCATGCCTGAATACACATTCACGAATGAGACCGAGTTCCGCGTATGCGTTACGAGCAACGAACAACAGACGACCTATTTCTCCGAAGAGATCGGATACGACATGTACGACACGACGGACACCGTTCTGAACGAAGCCGTCAAGACGCGCAACGATCTGATCGAGCAGAAATTCGGCGTCACGGTCGTCGCCGTTCCCGTCAAGGACGTCAAGCAGGCGGTCCAGGACGACGCGACTGCCAGCACCAACCTGTACGACGCGGCGATGCCCTTCATGCCCGCTGCCGCCACGCTGGCGCAGGAAGGCCTGCTCTATGACCTGACGACCTTCTCCAACTACATCCATCTGGACGCGCCCTGGTGGGATCAGCAGGCGAACGAGTCTCTGAGCGTCGGCGGACACCTGTATTTCACGACAGGCGACATCTCCATCATGCAGAAGATCATCTCCAACGCCATCACGTTCAACAAGACGATGTACGAAAACCAGGTCGCTGACAAGTACGGCGATCTGTATCAGCTGGTCCGCGATCACAAATGGACCTTCGACACGATGCTCGAGATGTGCAAACTCGTGACCGCCGACAACGACGGCGAGGGCGGAATGGGTCCGAACGACACCTTCGGCATGTCCGCGGCCAACGGCGACGCGCGCGGATTCTATCTCGCCTCCGGCGAAAAACTGATCTCCAAGGACTCGGACGACCTTCCTTCGCTCTACATCGGATCGACCGAAAGCTCCATCTCGATCGCTCAGAAAGTTCTGTCTGCCATGGCGGAAGGCGATCAGTGGTATCTGAACTGCCAGAACTACCAGGGTCAGGTCGCTGATATCTGGGTGCTCTCTCTGCAGATCTTCGGCGAAAACCGCGCACTGTTCCGTTCCACCGCCTTCTCCGCGATCAAGAAACTCCGCGCATATACGGACGCTTCCGACTTCGGCATCGTCCCGATGCCGATGGTCAAGGACGGCCAGGAGGAATACTGCACGCCCGCGCTCGCCGACTACGCATACGGCGTCGTCATTCCGATCTCCGCGCACAATCCGGAATTCTCCGCGTACATGCTCGAGGAAATGTGCGCCTCCGCAAAGAACAACATCACGCCCGCGTACTATGACGTGACTCTGAAGCACCGCGATTCCAAGGATCTGGAGTCCGAGGAAATGCTGGATCACTACATCTTCAACCACGTCGTATACGATCCCGGCCTCGTTTACAACTTCGGCGGAATCAACGGCATGCTCACCAATCTGGCTTCCCAGAAGAGCACGGACATCGTTTCCACGATCGACGGCGCGAAAGCGCAGATCAACCAGGCGATCGATGAATGCGTTGCCGCTTACGAAATGAACGGCTGAGAACGATTTTCAAGGAATATAAAAACCCCGGCTCGAATGAGCCGGGAGTTTTTTTGGAGATCAGAGAGCCGGAAGTCCGCTGTTTTCCTCCGGAAGGACCTTCTTGCGGAGTCTGCGCATGATGAAAGCGATGACGAATCCGATCAGTCCGTCCGCGGCGAGGACGATGTACGTGAACGTGTTCAGCACTTTTTCCTCGAACGGGACGAGCGCGATGAGGATCGTGCACACGATGAAGATGGCGGCGACGCAGAGGACGGGGATCCAGAGAACGGATTTCAGAAACTTCAGCTGGATCGCGTTCTGCAGCTGGATGATCGCGGTCAGCATGATGCAGATGTTGAGGAAGACGGTCAGGCTGGCGGCGATCTCCGAGGAGCGGATGATGACGATGACGCCGAGGATGACGGCAAGCACGCCGATGGAGAAGCCGTAGGAAGACATGTCAAGATACATCTTCTCGGCGAAGTACCTGATGACGAACGCTGCGCCGATGATGATCATCATGGCTCCGATCAGGATGGCGAAGATCTTCGTGTCGATCGA